>JAJYJE010000013.1 GCA_021789715.1 bacterium
CGGGCGGCGTCGGCACGGTTTATGAAATTTTCAATATTTTGGCTCTTAAAAGGCTGAATGAGATTCCGGCGGAAAAACCGCTGGTCTTGCTGGGGAATTATTTTTGGCCGCTGCAAAAAGCGCTGCGGCATATAATGGACGAAGGTTTCGGCGAGAGGGGTATCGCGTCCCTTTATTGTCTGGCAAACTCGCCGGCGGAAGCGCTTGATTACATCAAAAAACATATTTAAATTGGATTTATATAGCTGCCCGGGTTTCCGTCCGCTGTGTCAAACGGCGGGAGCCGGGGTTTTAATTTGGCTGCGACTTCGTCATATAAGATAGCCCACGGAGGCAAGTCAATGGACCAAAATGCAAATCCAAAGCATTATCGAACAACTGGGTTATCCGCCCAATCAGGCCAAGGTTTATTTGGCGGCTTTAAAAATGGGCGAGTCCACGGTTTCGGAAATCGCCGAGCGGGTCGGTTTGCCACGGACCACAGTGGAAGAGCTGGTACTAAAGCTGCATGCCCGCGGCTGGATGAATTATTATACCAAACGCAATCGGAAATACTGGGAGGCGGAACAGCCGGACAGGCTGCTGGAAACGCTCAAAGACCGGGAAGCGAGTTTTGCGGCCATTGTGCCGAGGCTGCGGGAGCTGCAGCGCAAGCGCGGCGGCAAGCCCGTGTTCCGCTGCTTTGTCGGCACTGAGGAAATTAAAAATATCTTTGACGATATTATCGGCGCCATGCGCCACATTAAAGCAATGGTCTCATGGGATGACTTTCAGGAATATATGGGCAAGCAGTTCGTGTTTGATTTTGTGGAACGGCGCTATAAGCATTTTTTACGGATTCAGCTGCTTACCACCAGAACGCCGTCTGCCGTTTTAATGAAGTCCCAAGACGCGGAAGAGCTGCGCCTCACGCGATTTTTGCCTTGTGGAGTACAGCTCCAGCGGGTGTCCAATTTTATTTACGGCGACAAGGTCGCGACTGTATCTTTCAACCGAAAAGAGCCGGTGGGCATTATCATACAAGATCCCGACGTAGCGCACGCCCAGGATGTTTATTTTGATAATCTGTGGGAACATAGCATGAGTTAAGGCTTAACAGCAAATAAAAAGCAATCTGACGGCAAAATTGCCGTCATATTTTTTATTAACCAGATAAACCACCGGCTTTAGCCGGTGAGTGCGTTTAAGAGCGTAGCTCTCGTTGTACAATAAAATCACCTTCAAAGAAAGGAGGTGATTTTAAAGTGGGCATTCGCACCAAATGCTACAAACTGGATCATTGCACATACAGTTGTAGCTATCATATTGTATGGACTCCCAGGTATCGTGGCAAGGTCTTGGCCAGTAAGTTCGTCAAGGCTGAGCTGAAACGCCAATTATCCCAAATTGCCAGGTGGAAAGGCTTGGTAATCCAGGCTTGGCACATTGGCGATGAGCATATCCACCTCTACCTCACGATTCCGCCCAAGTACTCCGCCAGCTACATCGTCCAAGTCCTCAAGGGCAAAACCTCCAGTTGGTTGAAAAAGAAAACCAAACAGTTTCCGATTGGGCCGCTGTGGGGCCGGGGTTATTTCGTATCGACAGTTGGCATCCAGCAGGCGGCTATCCTGAAGTATATCCAGAACCAAGAACATCATCAGGTAGAGCTTCAGAAGCTGTTCTAGTCTGCGCAGCAGACAAGATAAAAGCCCCCAGCGTTTAGCTGGGGGCTAGTTTACTTTAAATTTGTCCTCCCAAATTTTAAACAAAAATTTCGCCTTATAAAGCGGAAGTTTTGGGCTGCCGATAAGGAACATGCTGCCTTAGAATAATTTGTAAAAAGAAGCAAAAAATCTTGCCAATTGTCCTGCTTATTCCATAATGAATAAGGATGGGAAAAGAGAAGGTCGGCGTTAATTTTACTGACTATGTCTTATATAGTTACAAAACGCAATAAGGCAATTGTCCGCGCGGCAGGAGAAACATCTCCCGGCAAAGTTAGAAGCAGGCTCCGTTTAGGCGTAAGGGATAATGTAATTAAAATCGAATCCGTACCCCGATTTTTACAATTCCGCTTGGAACGGCTTATTGCCAAAGCCGGGAGGGCGGGCCAGAAAGGAAAGGGGCGTACCTTGAGGGTACAGAAAGAAGATTCCAATTTTTGGACTGTCTCGGAAGTCGCGCGGCCTGTTGTTGCCAGGCTGATTCGGGGAATTCAGGAGGTCGTGGGGAAATCGAATGTCAGAATAGCGCATTCCCGCATTTCCGGGGAAGAAGAAAATATTTTAATTTCATTTAATCCGGCATTATCCGGCTTAAGCCGCGCTACGCGGGAATTAAGGAGGTGAGCGGTTATGCGTTTTTATAACGGAGAGGGGAGCGACTTGTTTTCTCAGGGTCGCGTTCGAGCGTGGCCGACTTTGCCGGTAGGAGACACCTTTGAGTCCGATATGGAACCGTTGCCGGGCACTGCCATAGCCGAAGACGGCGAATCAGTGTATGTTGAGGCGGCGCTGCCCGGCATAGAGCCGCACAATATAGAAGTGACTTTTGACGCGGAGGAAGAAGTTCTGTGGATTCGGGGCGAGCGGAGAGAAGCGGAAGAAAAAGATAAAAAATATTATTATAAAACTTTCGGAAATTTTTCTTATCGTATTGCTCTGCCCGAAGCGGTCGTAAAAACGGTCGAAACTACTGCTGTTAGCAAAAATGGCCTGCTTACGGTCAAGTTGGCCAAGCTTCCCAGGGGCAGGCCAAGCAAACTGGAGATCGCGATCTTATGAAAGCCATAGCAAAACCCGTACTCTATTTTAACGCCGCTCCCACCGCCGTATGGCAATTGGAAATCGGGGAATTGACCGGCCATAATATTGAGGCCAAAGGCCGCGAGGAGGTAAACAGGCTGCTCAAGGAAGGGTGGGTAATGCTGCATATTTACACGCTTCATTACAGGGAAAACAGCGGCTGGCATGAGCGGCCGATGGCTATATTGGGTAAACCTCGCGTGTTCGCCGGTACTAACGCTACGTCCTCCGGGTGCGTGCCTTCCCATCTGGTCGTTCCAAGGGCCGCCAGGGGAAAACCTGAAGCCCGCAAAGTAAAAAGGTCGAAATTTTAACCTTGAAAGGAAAATCCTATGCATAACTTTTCCTGGGCTAAAGCCATAGGTTTCGGCGTGCTGCTCTGGGCGATTTTATTTGTCGTTGCCGCTATAATGGCGGGGTTGGGTGTTGCGGTGACGGCCTGGTCCGTATTTGTTTTGGCGATTATCGCGGGCGGATTGGCGTTCAGTTTCACCGTCGGCGCGCGGCCGGCCAATTCCGCGCAAGCTTTTGGGTACGGCTTTGTCTGGATGGCAGCAGGCCTGGTGCTTGACTTGATTATTACCCAGCAGCTGCGCTCTGCCATTTTCGGTTTTTGGTCTTATTGGCTGGGATATGTTCTCGTGTTAGTCGCTCCCTGGCTGGAGCATGAGCTGGAGAATACGGGAACCAGCGGACAGGCGCGCCGTCACGCGAGCGGCGGCCAGCCGGTTTAACAGCACCGCGGGGACGTAGCGAGGTTAGCCAATTAATATTGGCATTATTGAACCAAATTAGCATACTCGGGTTGCAATTATGGCAATTATGCCGATTTATCGTGCCGAGGAGGTGATTTTTATGACCCGTATTCATGCCGCTACTCATAGACATTGGCATTTTCCGGCCGTACAAAAGCAGTCTGTCCTGGAAAAAAGCGGTTGGGCGATTGAACCCGGCGAAACCATACCAAATGTGGAGGTGCTAGACGACGGCAGAAAGGCGATCGTGGATATCCGCAGCCACCCGGGATTGCTTAATCGCAGTGACAACGGCAAGCCCTGCATTAAAAAAAATTTCAGGATGCCCCCCGAAAACGGTCCCTATGCCGCCGCAAAAAAAAGATTCCCGGCGCCGTAATATTACCGCAAACAATATGAACGAACTTGAGGCTCAAGATTTGGAACACCACGTTATTCACAAGAGCGTGCCCACGCTATTATTTAAAGGAGGCATTGCTTGGGTTTTGCTTATGCTGTTTGATTACGTATTTGACCTGATGCTGGCAAATTCCCCGTTGGGAGCGACTCCGATAACTTTCTTCGGCCTGATCAGCAGCCAGGCGTTATTCCACTTGATAATCAATACCCTGTTTGGCTGGCTGTTTTTATATATCGTACTGTCCTGGTTTTTCGAGTATTATATTATAAGGCCCGATGCCATTATTGTGCGCAAAGGAATTGTTTTTACCCATGAGGATATTTACCAGATGGAAGATGTCAAAAGCATTGATGTATATCAAGGATTTTTTGGCAGGCTGCTCCATACCGGAACCGTGGAATTTTATTGTTTCCGAATGCGCATGAATATATACTTAAGTCATATTCCCGATCCTTATACGGTAGCTGCCCACATCCATGAAATGCATCCCACCCCCAGCACTCTTAACTGGCCGCCGCGCAGCAGGATCCATCACCGCAATCGGGTCAAATATTATCCGGAAGAAGGCGGTGATTCCGATTTTTAAAGGGCTGGGGATTTTGCGTTTTACGTCTGCTGTGGTATAATCAAAGCAGCGGTTTATGTTTTTGAAACAAAAATAACCAAAGGGAGGGCATGTGTGTATTATGTCTATATTCCACAAAGCCTAAAAGATAACGGGTTCTATATTGGATGCATGAATCATCGGAAAATTAGGCTTAAACTGCATAACTCAAAAAAATAAAATCAACTAAAAAACGATGCCCTTGCAGGTTGATTTATTACGAAGCTTTTTGAACAAACCAAATGCATTTAGTAGAGAATAGTGGCTTAAAACAGGATGGGAAGAAATTACAAACAAAAATTGCTGTGCATATATTTGTTAGAAATGACAAAGCGGTAGTTCACCCGCCAAATTTTATTTTAGATAAATTATACGTTTAGAAGGATATTTTGATGTTTTCCCAGCATTTTAAATTAATAGAAATTGTAAGGTAAAATTTAGGCGGGTAAATGGACAAACAAGAGCTTAATCAGGCCCTAAAGAGAAAAAAAATACTCACCGACGCCAAGGTTGCGCAGTTGGAGAAGGATTTAAGTACCCAAAAGATTTCCGAACCTTGGGAACAGCTGCTGCTTGATAAAAAAATTTTGAGCGAAGACCAGCTCTTGGCGATTAAGAGCGAGATGCTGGGAGTGCCTGTGGTGGATTTGCGCAACCAGCAAATTCCTCAGGATGTGCTGAATTTGGTGCCTGAACCCATTGCCCACCGCCATCAGGTAATCAGCTTTCAAAAAAACAAGGAGGAATTGTCTTTGGCCATGACCGACCCCGAGGATTTGCAGACCAAGGAGTTCATCCAAAAAAAGACCGGTCTGGCCATAAAGACATTCCTGATCGGCAAAACCAGCTTGGATTTCGGCCTGTCCAAATACCATTCAAGCCTGGAAAAAGAGATTACGCATTTGTTTGCCGCCGGTCCCGATAAGGCTCTTAAAGCCGAAGCGGAAGGGGAGAGCGCCGACCAGGCTTTGCAAAAAATGGCCGAAGAAATACCGGTAATCCGCGTGGTGGACACGCTTATTGAATACGCGATTTTCGAGAAGGCGTCGGATATCCACATTGAGCCGCAGGAAAATTCTGTCATTGTCCGTTATCGCATAGACGGCGTATTGCACGACGTTATGACTTTGCCCAAGGTGATCCAGGCGGCCATTGTGGCGCGCATTAAAGTACTGTCAAATTTAAAAATTGACGAGCACCGGCTGCCCCAAGACGGCCGGTTCAAAATTGAAAAAGAGGGCTATAAGTTTTCCATGCGCGTTTCGACAATTCCGATTTTTGACGGGGAAAAGGTCGTGATTCGCTTGCTCGACGAGTCTGCCAAAGCGGCCAGCCTGGAGGATTTGGGGTTTGAGCCGGAAGTCATGGAAGTCATTACCCGCAATATCAAAAAGCCTCACGGCATGCTTCTGGTTACCGGGCCGACCGGCAGCGGAAAATCCACGACTCTGTACACGGTTCTTTCCATGCTTAATACTAAAAGCGTCAATATTTCTACCATTGAAGATCCGGTGGAATACCGCATTGTCGGGGCTAATCAGATGCAGGTTAATCCGAAAATCGGCCTGACGTTTGCCATGGGACTTCGCGCTTTGCTGCGCCAGGATCCCAATATTATTATGATAGGCGAAATCCGCGATAAGGAAACCGCGGAAGAAGCGGTGCACGCGGCCATGACCGGTCATATAGTTTTTTCCACCCTTCACACTAATGATGCCGCCGCGGCGCTGCCGCGCCTGCTGGATATTGGGATTGAGCCGTATCTGATTGCCTCGACTATTAACGCGGTGTTGGCGCAGCGCTTGGTCCGCGTTATCTGCAAGGATTGCAGGAAAGAAACTAAGATAGATGACGCTACGGCCGCCGCTTTAACCAAGCAGTTTCATCTGGAGAAATTGCTTCCGATTTTGGCCAAGAGGAAACTCGTTCCCGAAAAGGCCAGGGATTTAAGCGACGTAAAATTTTATAAGGGAGAAGGCTGCGATAAGTGCAACCATAGCGGCTATCGGGGACGCGTTGGCATTCACGAGATTTTGGAAGTTACTCCCAATGTTGCCGAGATGATTATGCAGCGCAAGAGTTCCCAAGAAATCCAGGAGATGGGCGAGCAGGAGGGCATGGTGCTGCTCTGGGAAGACGGATTTGTCAAAGCGGCGCAGGGGATAACTACGATAGACGAGATACTTAGGGTGTCCAAGGAATAAATGCCCGTATGGCGGCACTGCGCAATTCCGCAATCATTCGGAAAACCAAAATTTAAAATTTTTCAAGCTAAACTTATCCATGCCAGAGTTTGTTTATACAGCCATTGCTAAAAACGGCCAGCGGGAATCCGCCGCAATCGCGGCGGCCAATGCCATGGCGGCCGGCCATATGCTCAAGGAGCGCGGGCTTTTGGTTACGGAGCTTAAGGAAAAGCAGAGCGGTTCATTTTTGGAGAGGATGCGGAATATTTCCACGATTTCTTTGGCGGAGAAAATCAGTTTTATCGAGAATTTAGGGGTAATGTTAAAAGCCGGCATACCCGTCAGCCGATCCCTCCAGATCCAGATTAAACAGTCGGCAAATTTTAAATTTAAGAATATTTTGGCGGATGTCGCCCAGCAGGTTGAATCCGGCAAATCTTTAGGCGACGCGCTTGGCAAATATCCGGATGTCTTTTCCAATATTTTTACCAGCATGGTCAAGGTCGGCGAACTTTCCGGCAACCTGGAAAAGAGCCTGGAATATTTAAGCGTTCAATTGCAGCGCGACGCGGATCTCCGTTCCAAGGTAAAGGGCGCGATGATTTATCCTTCGGTAATTGTCAGCGCCATGGTGATTATTGGAGTACTTATGTCGATCTTTGTGCTGCCGCAGCTAATGAGCGTGTTCAAGGATTTTGGCGGCCAGCTGCCGTTAACTACGCGGATTGTGATGGCCGTTTCCGATTTGACGAGCAAAAACGCCGCTTTGGTTTTGGTGCTTATGGCAGCGGCTGTCTCCGGCCTGGTCTGGTTTTACCGCACGCCGGCCGGCCAGCGCTTGTTTGACACGCTGCTGGTGCATTTTTTCATTATCAATACTATTGTCAAAAAAATAAATCTGGCGCGTTTTGCCCGCATTCTCAGTTCTCTCCTGAAAAGCGGCATTCCCATTGTGCAAAGTCTGGAGGTGGCTTCCGAATCCATGGGGAATGTGCTGTACCGCGACCTAATAGCCCAATCGGCCGCAGACGTGAAATTGGGCAAACCGCTTACGGATTCGTTAAGCAAAAATACGGCATTGTTCCCGGTATTGGTCGTGCAGATGCTCCAGGTGGGTGAAGAGAGCGGCACAGTGGAAGATATTTTATCGCAACTGGCCGGACACTACGAGGAAGAGGTGGATGTGACGCTTAAAAACTTGTCTTCGGTAATCGAGCCTTTGCTCTTATTGGTACTCGGCGGTATTGTTGGTATACTGGCTATGGCTTTAATTGCCCATATTTACAGCATTAGCGAGAGTATAAATTAATTTACAATTGGCATATTGCTGAAGTTTTTGCATACATTTTTTAAATCCGCATAATTTTTTTGTAGTTTGCAGCCTTATGTTTAAATTTTTTTCCGAAATTAGACCGGCATTCGGGTTGAATATCAGCCCGACTTCCATCCGGCTCATGCAACTGGAAAAGAAGAAGGGCAGCCTGAAAGCGCGGGCTTATAGCCACGTGCCCTTAGCCAAAGGGGTTATTAATAATGATGTTGTTGCGGACGGCAAGACATTTACGTATTTGTTGCGGCAGGCTATGGAAAAGACCAAATTGGGGCAGCTGAATACCGGCTATGCCGTGGTGAGCCTGCCGGAGTCAAAGTCGTTTGTCCGCGTAATCCAAATCCCCAGGATGAGCGACGGCGAAGCCGACACGGCGGTGCCCCTGGAAGCCGAAAGTTTTATTCCTTTGCCTGTTGACCAGGTCTATTTGGACTGGCAAAAAATCGGCGAAACCGGCGACAAAATGAGCATACTCATTATCGCGTCGCCGCGGGAGTTTGTCGATCAGTTTTTGAGCGCTTTGGACGCGGCAGGTGTTAAGCCGGTGGCTTTGGAAGTGGAATCCCAAAGCTGCGCGCGGGCGGTTCTCCCTCCCGGCAGCAAGGATACTGCGCTGATCGTGGATATGAGCGCCTATCGCAGCAGCCTGGTTATGGTGGAAGACGGCAGCTTGCAGTTTACGTCCACGGTACCGATTGCCGGAAATAGTTTTACGGAAAGCGTCGCTAAAATTCTGGGAGTAGCTTCAACCAAGGCGGAGGAAATTAAGCAGCGAGTCGGGATCGCCAATACGGCCGACTACCCCAATATTAAAATTGCGCTGTTGCCCGTGCTTAATAATTTAAGCGCGGAAATAAAAAATATTTTGCGTTTTCACCGCGAACATTCGGCCGCGGAGGTAAAGCGGATAATCTTGGCCGGCGGCAGCGCACGACTGAAAAATTTGCCGGAATTTCTTACTCCGCAGTTCGCTGATTTTCCGGGGCTTACTGTCGAGCTTGCTAATCCCTGGCTGGGCTTGCCGCAGCTGGCCGCGCCCCCGTTTGATCCCTCCGAGGCTTTGGGTTATACGACGGCGATCGGCTTGGCTATGCGCGGCGTGAATTTTACACCATAAAAGAATTGACATAATTTAAATAATTGACAAAATTGACATAAGTACAGATTGCCAGTGGGCAGTTATGACCGCCAGCCATACGGTATCCTGATCAGATAATGAGAATAAGATCTTTAACCGCAACTTCACCTAATCATTATCCAGGCAGGCGATTGGTCCGCTAACGCCGTAAGCGTAGCTATGGCGAGCGGGTGGCAGTCGGGTCAATTACGTCGATTTTGAGCACTTTTGTTCAATGAAAATTATCAATCTCCTCCCCAAATCCCGCCAACAGTCGCTGCGCGACGAAGCGTTGCTGCGCAGTCTGCTTAAGGTCATCTGGATATCCGCGGCCGGTTTTGCCGTGGTAGTACTGTCGCAGCTCGGGGTTAAGCTTTATTTGGAGGATCAAAGGATTACTATTCAAAATTCCATTAATCAGCTGAATTTTCAGGTCAACCAGGATCAAAATGCCGCTTTAAAAAATCAGATCACCCAAATTAACAATACGATTGCCGACTATAAGAATTTGTCCAGCGCGTCGCCAAAGTGGTCTAAGGTTCTAAGGGCCTTTTCGGTTCTGCCGCCGGCCGGAGTGGTAATTAATTCCTTGTCCATAAATTTTGCCGCCAAGTCAGTTACTATTACCGGCGTCAGCCCGACGCGTGATTTGGTAATTCAGCTATATAATAATATTGTTAAAGACAGCACGGAGTTTTACAATGTGGATTATCCTTTGGAGAACGTAGTCCAGCCGACCAATAATTCTTTTCACTTTACCTTTAATATACGCGATAGCCTTATACAGCAGTAATCTCAACTGCATATACCCGATTAAAATGTCCAAAGATCAAATGTTTGAAAGATTGGAAGCAACCTTAAGAATTTTTTAATTTTTGAATTTTCACTCTTTTAATGATCCATATTTGGTAATACTGCAAAATTATGCCAATAAAAATTAAAATTTACGCAACATTGGCGCTGTGGCTGGGGATTACCGCGGCGGCGTTTGCTTACGGTTTTCCCGCCATCGACAGAAGCAACCGCGCCGTGGCCGCGAACATAGCCCAGGAAAAAAGCCAGATGCTGGATTTAGAGACTCAGGAACAGAGCTTTTTGTTGGCCAAGCGCGATCTGCAGGATCTGGCCCAACAGCCGATTCAACCGCAGGATTTTTTTAGCCAAGACGTGACTTTGGTAAAAGAGATCGAGGAATTGGAAGCGCTTGGCAAAAGCGAAAACGTACATCTGACGTTAGGCGGCATTAGCGGCACTATTAATTCCGAACCAAAAGCCAAAACCAAAAGCGCGCTTTACGCGGTGCCGTACAGCATCACGGTCAACGGGAGTTTTGCCGACGTGGTTAATTACGTGCAAACGCTGGAGCATGTTGATTTCGTGACTGCGCTGACCTCGCTAAGCATGGCCGGCTCCGGCGGGGATAATGTTACGGCTTCCATGTCAGCCACCTTTTATATCCGTAAATAACGACTATGAATCTGTCTTTCGCGAAAAAGTTTTCTATTTCTTTCAAGAATGCGCGCGGGTCCAAGTTTGACCTGCGGTATGCTTTTATCGCGATTTTGGTTTGCATTTTGCTTTTGGATATTTGGGTAATCCAAAGCGCGGTTGGCGTGGTGCTTAATCTCCAAAACGAGCAGCCGCCCGTGGTGCCTAATCATATGGGCGTCAGGGTCAACTTTCAGGATTACCGGAGCGATCTTCAGCGCATTCAGCAGGCCGCTTCGTTCCAGCCTACCGGCGGTATTACTCAAAATCCTTTCTTTTCCACCAGTACGCCGCATTAAGTTACTTAGTATTATGCCAAAATATTTTCCAAGATAAATTGCGGCCAACAAGGATTTTTCGGGCAGGCTGGTTTTAGAGATAGCCGCCGCTATGGCCTAGCGAGCGGTTTTTCTATATAATAATGGAGGTAATTGAAGGAAAAAGAAACAATTTAAATATTTATTTAAACTTGCCTGGCTATCTACTGTATTCGCCTGGCATGACCTCGTAGCTCATTTGGATAGAGCGCTTGGCTTCGAACCAAGAGGCAGCAGGTTCAAATCCTGCCGAGGTCACCAGGCGAATCCGGTGGATCACGCTAGTCTTTGCCCCGTTATTCCATAGGGCGCCCCGCATGATGAGGGGGCGAAACCGACGAGGGGGGTCGATTCCATCTTAAGAGTACTATTAGTCTGGCAATTGGGCACATGGTCACAAAAGAAAAAAACACCACTAAAGGGTGATGTATTTTTCTCTGGTGCGCCCAGCAGGGATCGAACCTGCGACCGTTTGCTTAAGAGGCAACTGCTCTACCAGCTGAGCTATGGGCGCGCGTTTAAGTTGTAATTTACAGCTACCGTATTTTACAATATTTGGCGAATTTAATCAAGTCTATGATTACAGTTTTATTGGGACCCGACAATTTTTCCAAAAGAAATTATATTTCTTCTTTGGCTGACAAGAACAAGGCGGAAATGGTGGATTTTGCTGTCGATGACATTCCCGCCAAACTGGAAAGTTTTTTGGAACAGGATTTGTTTGCCAAAAAAAAGCTGTTTATCTTGGAATCCCTGCCGGCAGGGTATGAGTTTAATAATGATATTTTGGATGAGTTGGCAGACTCGGCTAACCTCATCGTTTTTTCACTGGATAAGATAGATAAGCGGGTGGCCAATAATAAGGTGCTGCTGTTTTATAAAAAAGCCGAGGTTAAAGAGTTTCCTTTGCCGCACGGCAGCGAGCTGGATTCCTGGATTATCAACCGGGAGATCGG
>JAJYJE010000014.1 GCA_021789715.1 bacterium
CGATCAGCTGCGAAGCCAGCTGGAAATCCAGGTGGAAACCAAACTTAGCAATTTGCTCAAAACCGCCAAAAACAAATCCGAAGTCATTATTACGTTTTTGGCTCTTTTGGAACTTATCAAGCAAAAAATACTGGCGGTTAACCAGGAAGCGCTGTTTACCGACATAGACATTAAAAGATACCAACCGCCGGCGCGGCCAACGGGCGGCGATGAGCCGGCATTAAAGGAACAGCCATGAACCGGGTGCTTATAGGATCGCTGTTTATAATCTGCGGCCTGGCCTACGGTTCCGCGGCCATAGACGCCGTTTACAGCCGCACTTTAGGCTGGCTGGTGGCCAACCGCTGGATTAAAGAATACCCCGTTCGGAAAACGGAAAAAACCGCCCTCGGGCGCAAACCCACGATTTTTCTTTATAGCATAGCGTTAATTATTATCGGCATATTCATACTATGGAATCGGAACAATTAAAAAATGTTGTGGAAAGCCTGCTGTTCGTTTCCAGCAAAGCGATGCGCACCAAGGAATTGGCAAAATTTTTGGAAACCGAGGAGGCGTTAGTCCAGGCCGCCCTAACCGAACTGGCCAATGAGCGGCGCGATGCCGGCGTAATCGTGCTGGAAAACAACGGCGAGTACCAAATGGCCACACAGCCGAAAAATTCCACCCGGGTCAAAAATTTTCTTAACGCCGAATTGCGGGAAAAACTGACTGACGCGACCGTGGAGGTTTTGGCGATTATCGCCTACCGCCAGCCGATTTCCAAAGCCGAAGTTGAGGCTGTCCGCGGCGTCAACTCCCAGTACAGCATTCGGCACCTGCTGATGCGCGGGCTCATAGAAAAAATTGCCAACCCCAACGACGCCAGGAGCGTGCTGTATCAGACCACTACTGAATTTTTGCAACATATGGGGCTGGCATCCGTAAAAGACCTTCCGGAATTCGAAAAATTAGTCGAGCAAATCAAATTACCGGGAACGCCCGCAGTTCAGGAAGCCGGCGTCAGCCCCGACCTTGCTCCGGCCGCCTCCCAAATCGCGCCCCGGGAATATACGGACCCGGCGGGAGTTAAGGCCCAAACGGCCGGCAGCACTCCGGCCGGCCTTTTCCCCGAAGAACCCGGAAGTTCGGGCCAAACCATCCGGTCCGGACCAACTGAAACTTCCGCTGCCGAACCGCCTGACGCACCGGCAACGGCCGAAACCGCTATCACCGCTTCCATACCCGGGACAGCGGCAGAATCTCCGGACTTTGAAGCTTCGGAAGATGCGGACGAGGACGAATTTGACGATGAGGATGAAGAAGAAAAGTAAAAAGTACCGGCCCGTACGGGCCGGTATTTTTTATCGCGGCAGAGTATTGTAAGACGCTTGCGGGCTCGACGGCACGTTCTGCTGCAGTTCCACCTTCTGGCACGCCGCCGCTAAAAGCATCAGGCCGATAATTGCTATAATTAATTTTTTCATATATCCTGGTTATTTTGACACCATAAGCGCGGCGCCGACGGCGCCGGCGAATTTTAATTTTGATACGATTATTTCCGGTTCGTTTGACCGGTCCAGCAGGAATCTTTTCATTTCCCGCCGGACCAAGGCAAGCGATAATTTGGAGCTATCACGCGCCACGCCGCCGCCGAGAATTATGGCCTGCGGCGCCAGCATATTGGCCAGGCTGGCAAACGCTTGTCCCAGCAATCCGGCCATCGCTTTGGCGTCGCCTTTGTCGCGCAAGGACTGGAAACGCTGCTCAAAAAACCGGCCCTCCATGACCATATGGCCCAATTCCGCGCCCAAATTATTGGGTCCGCGGTACAATTCGCGCCCGATAACCACTCCTCCCCCAACCCCGGTCCCCAATGTCAGAGCGACAAAATTCTCCAAAAATTTTCCCCGGCCCAAAACTTTTTCCGCCCGCGTAAAACAGTTGGCATCGTTGTCAATTACGGCCTTTCTTATTCTGCTTTCTTTTAACAGCTCCGCCAAGTCCAGTTTTTTTACAAAACGCAGATTGGGAGAAGACCGGAGTATGCCGCGCTTTGCATGCACTAACCCCGCCATGCCGGCGCCAATGCCGGCAATCTCGCGCCCGGCCGACAAAAAATCCGTTAGCTTTAGCAAATTTCTCCGGAATTCAAATAAATTCTTAGGCGTAACTATGGTTAGTTCTTCCACCGCCTTTTTACCGTTCCACACAATGCCCTGGATTTTGGTACCGCCGATGTCGATGCCGATAATATTTGCCATAAGTTAATTATAAGTGGCAAGTGCAAAGCGGCCACTAGGCCGTCCCGACTCCCTACCCGATATCGGGAGAGATCCTTCCCGGGGCCCGAGGCCGGGATTAGAATGACGCCCTCGGGATTTATTTGCCACTTTTTATTGATTAAATAATTGTTTTGCCCTGTCCCAAAACTCGGGATGCCCGCGCTGCTTCATCCAATACCACCATTCCGCGCCCCACAGGTATTGCGGCGACAGGCCGGTCTGGGCGGCCAGGGAGGTGATGGTATTAAAATGGTCCAGGCTCATCGTCTTCATTTGTTCGCTGATCGGCGTATTCGGAATCCCCGCCGTTGTCCACGGTTCGGCTTCCAGTTCGGCAATTTCGATCGGTTTGCCGGGATGCAGCAGTTCCACTATACCACTTTTAAAGCGGTACACCCAGGGGAAAAAATAAAAATTGGTCCAATACCGCTTGAGCACGTCGGAAAAGACATAACGATAGAATGTCGTGCCGAATTGGTCGCCGCGGGCCGAAGCATTTAGCCACCAGTCCAGCTCGCCGCTGTCGGTAACCAAAACCGGGCGGCTTGGGTCCAATTGTTTGACCAGCGCTATTTCCCGATCGTAAAAATTAAGATCCAGCGGCGGGCAGATGCCGAACGTCGACAGGAACGGTTCGTTCTCCACTTGCCAGTTGGCAATATTGGGGTTGCTCTGGTAGCGGCGCACTACGGTTTCCACGTACGACAACTGCGCGGTTTCCTCGGCGCTTTTGCTCAAGCCGCTTATCCAGGACGGATCGTGGCATTCCGGCCAGCGGGGCAGTCGCCTGCCGACCGCCAGCGTGATTTTTACTCCCCGACTCGACGCCTCATTAATCTGGTAATCCAAGTCGTCAAACGAATAGCGGTCCTGCTGGGGCTCGGTTGCGTCCCAATAGGCGGACAGCCGGACGTATTTTGGCTTTAAATCGGTTAATATTGCCACATACGCCTGCTCCCAATCCAAGCTTAAACCTTGCGCGTACGGATAGCTGAATGTTACGCCGTATTCAATATGCCTGGCTCTGGGCGCAAACAGAGTGACGATCCAAACCACAACGATCGCGATAACTGCCACCATAACGGCGCGTTTTATAAACTTTTTCATTTGCGTTTTATGCCCCGGGGCATTCCCTTAAAAGTTATTGGTTGCCTAAAAATAAAATTATGGTGCCTAAAAATATCAGCGCGATGGCCGCGAGCTTTAACCGGATCGCGTGCCGGTCCGCCGACTCGTCCAAAATATGCCTATGGCGCCAACCGAAATACAGGGCGAGCAAAAAGACAAACAGATAACGGAATCCCGACAGGGCGTCTACTATCGGTACCTTCCCAACCGCCAAAAAGTAACTGAGGAGCACGAAATTCAAGCCGCCCAAAGCCTGCTTAAAAACAAACAAGGCGCCGGTGTGGGCCTTCCGCTCAATATGCCCGACAGCCAAAGCGGCTTTGCGGTACGATGGAATTATAAGCAGGGCCGCCAGGACGGCGGCCGCCCCAAGCCGGTTCCACATCAAATTGTTTAAACTGGAACCGACTTGCGCGCCGTACTGCCAAAGAAAATTATAGCTGCTATAGAGAAACGCCGAAAATACGGTTAATGCGAGATAGGCGTGAAGGTACTTGCCCGGACGGTACGCGATCAGCAGCGCCCCGGGGATCAACAATGCCAGCGCCGCCAGCTCGGTTACGGTAAGCGCGCTGCGGCGGGTTGCCCAGGAAATCACCACGTCAAACACCGGCACCAAGCCGTACACGAACGGCACTACTCGCGATACCTCGCCGTGGGCCAGCACTTTGTAAAATACGTACATCACCAGCCCAAAATAGGCTCCGGACAACACATCCAAAAAAATAAATTTTGCGGGCAGCGCCTGGTAGACAAAGGGCCACGCCAAAAGCAGCAGCGCGCCGGTCACGACCGTGTAAAACGTATATTGCAGCGGCCTGATTTTCCGCTTGGATATTAAAAACTTATCGAACAGGTCGACTACGGCAAAGCTGGCATATAACAGGATTATTTCAGCAATCATAATTTAAAGATTGGGCATGGCCAATTTTTCAACCATCAATCTTTTAATACTCTAATTCATTACTCTTGCATATCTCGGCATACTTTAGCGCGCTGTGCCGGACGCGCCGGCGCAGCAAATCGTCGCGGTCAATTTCCACCAGCCCAAACCGCGGCCAGAACCCTTCGGCCCACTCGAAATTATCGGTTAAGGACCAGTATAAATACCCCCGTACATCGGCGCCACCTTTAATGGCCATATATAAATGATACAAATGGTCCTTAATGTATTTTTCCCGCTTGGCGTCTCTGGCGTCGGCCAAGCCGTTTTCGGTTACGTAAATCGGTTTTTTGTGCCTTTTCAGGCTAAGCAAAACATGTTCCAACCCTTCGGGGTGGATGCCCCAGCCAAGATCGGTAACGTCGTGGTGCGTCAAGCTGTGCTGCCGCATTCCCAGCACGCCAACGTGATGGTGGACATAATAGTTTACGCCGATAAAATCACAAGTACCGATGGTCCGGTTTAAAATGTACTCATTAGCCAGATACTCGACCATAATATGGGTAAAATGCGAAAAAAAGCCGGCCGGTTCCCAGTCTGCCAGCTGGTAAGCCATGCTGACCGGCTTGCCGGTTTTGGACTTTAATATTTTCGCCGCCGAGTTATGGGCCCGAATCAAATTTTGCACCACGCGCCAGGTCTTCCAAAAGCTATGTTCCTGGGGCGGATACTTGGCAAAAAAATAACTGTGGCTGGAGTAGACTTCCGGCTCGTTAATAGTCAGCCAAAAATCCACATATTGGCCCAGGCGGTCAGCGACCTTAGTAACGTAGCGGCTGAATTTAGCGGCGGATTTGCGGTTTAAAAAGCCGCCCTGCTTGGCAAACCACAAGGGATTGGTGTAATGATGCAGCGTCAAAAACACGGTCAGCCCGTGGAACTTGGCCGACTGCAGCATTTTTTCGTAATGATCCAGGGCCTTTTCGTCGAACACGCCTTCTTGGGGCTCGATCCGCGACCACTCCAGGCCAAATCGCGTCGCGCTATGGTTAAGCAGCCGGGCCAAACTGAAATCTTCATCAAACCGGTTCCAAAAATCGCAGGCGATGCCGGCGCAAAAGTCGTCGGGGTTCTTGCCGTTGGCGCGCAAAAAATCCACGCGCCTGACGCTTTTTTCCCATACGCACCAATCGTTATTAGTATTTCCCCCTTCCGTCTGGTAAGCGGAACTGGCCGCTCCCCAAAGGAATCCCTTTGGAAATTGTAATTTTTGTGTCATTTTGAGACTTTCAATTTTCCACTTTTAACTCTTATATTATGCCACGTCTTGATAGTTTTCGCAAAATTTGGTAAACTATCAAAAGTTCACCCCTGAAAAAGGGGCCCCCGAATTGCTTTTCACCTCTAAAGTTTTTCTTTTCGACCGAAAGGGGGAAAAAGAAAAACACTAGGGAAAAGGAATTTGGGGAGAGGAGTAACAGCGGAAGGCTGAAGCAAACCGCTTTAGCGGGATGCGGAAGCCTGCGGCTGATTACGACGAGGCCCCATCGTCTAATGGTCAGGACGAATGGTTCTCAGCCATTAAATCGGGGTTCGATTCCCCGTGGGGCTACCATCGTAGAATTTGCCGCCGCAGAGGCGGCTTTTACGTTGAATATATTGGAGATGGGTCCAATTTTCTTAAAAATCTTAAGGCAAAAATTTCTTGGTCACGCTTAGGCCAAGCCTTGAAAGGCTTTTCCTCTGCTGCGTCAGAATTCGCCCCTTCTTTAGCAGTTTTTTCTGTAATCCGAGTTATGGGTGTTGGTACTCGCTTCTTACCAAAGTCACTTAGAAATTCTTGGAGTTTAGGAATCCATTTTTTACCAGATGCATTTCTAGAAACATACGGACCGACTAAAAAATGTGCTAATGATTGTTTCTGGTTTAATTCAAATTTAAACCGTTCAGCTAAATCTTTTTCATTGCGTAATACACTAACTGTTTCTAACATACTCAAAACAATAATTTAGCGCCGCTTCCATATCAAACTCCTCAACCCTGCTTTCCTGTAAGAGCAGGTGTTTTTGATTTATGGCCTGATTGATTTTATTTTTCTGCTCCAAAAATTCATCATCGGTATATTTGCCGGAGCGATGAAATTCAAAAACCTTTTGCCGTTCTTGCTCCAGCCGCTCAATCTCGCCCAAGCAAGTGAAACTGGAATACTTTTTTGTTTTAAATAAAAGCAAAAAGCGTGAAGGAGTGCTTCACGCTCATGCGATTTGTCTGCAATCATCCCGCCTTATTGGCGAAGAACTGCTTGACCGGAATGGCGCCATCGGGCAATTTCGTCAGCAGTTGACCGGGCTCATAACCGTTAAAGGGAACCACGTACGCGCTCAGCGGCTCGGAAACTGACCAGTCCGGTCCGGAGTTAATAACGCGGTTACCCAAGGACAACGTCTGATGGCCAGCCGCCACACCGGCGTAAAAGGTGCAGACCGCTTCGATCTTCAGCGCGTTGTGGGTGTAGTGGACGTGCGTCAGCAGTTTATGCGCATGTCCTTCGAAGCCGTACATCACGAGCTGTCGAGCGAGCTCTTCAACTGCCCCCGCTTCGCACTCTTCAATAACGCCGGCTTTCAAAGCGGCATAACTGCTGTCGAGAAACGCTCTCCGCTGACGTGGATTCTTGAGAGCCGCTAGACTCTCGCCAAACTGCTTCGCTTGTTGCAGATTCATTTCTATCCTCCTGAGTGGAACTTGAACAAGATTTTCCGTGGCAACCCAACTAACAATAGCGAAGTTGCCAAGGAAAATCTTAAATAAATATTATATCATTATTTTTTCCATTTGTCAAGTTATAAACCCCCTTATTTATAGGTAATTTACGCTAAAATACTAAAACTTCTAGTCTCATTTCTCTTACCCCGATTGATAGATTTCAACTCGTGAATTATTATAGTCTCTCTTAATATGAGAGTGATTGTGAATACTCTAAGGTTAACTGACGATAAATATCACTAACTAAAGCCAAAAAAAGTTTTCTACCTGTTCCGAGATGGCCTACCAATAAGAACACCACCATTTTCAGTGGTGTTTTTATTTCGCTCAGCGATGATTTTATATTGCTTCCTAAAGGCAATTTTAAGTTCACCGTTTTCCCCACCCCTTGCCCGTATGTTCATCCTCAATCTGGCAAAATTTTGTCTAAACCCGCAAAAGTTGTATGATACTCTAGGGAAGATTAAAACTTAAGAAACAAAAACTATGCGCAAAAATACATTACAAGAACTGTGCAAATTCGGCTCCGGCCTGATAGCCGGAGACTTTCTTGCGGGCTGGTGGGTTTACGCCAAAGGGCTGCTTCCGATTTCATTCCTCGGGATCACCTGGGGCCAGCGCGGCGTATTGGTAGGGATGGTATTTGATGCCATCCTATTCGCCTTTCTGGTCCACTTTGGCTGGCGCGTTACCGAAACCCCGAAAAACGAAGAGCGGATGTTTCACCGTATCGCGGGAGTAGTGTTCGCCATTGTCGCCATAATGCATTTGCTCCGCCTGATTTTTGGCTGGCAGCTTAACCTGTTCGGCTGGGCCGCGCCATACTGGCTCTCCGGCATCGGTACCGTTGCAGCCGCCTTTTTATCGTACGCCAGCTTCCAGCTGACTTAACTGCCGCATAACACTAACTATGGAGAACGGTTTAACCACCCGCCAGGCCGCCGACCTAATTGAGCGATTCGGTCCAAACGAAATCAAAGAAAAAAAACCCGGCCTGATATCAAAATTTTTCAAATGGCTTATCTCCCCTATTGCCCTGATGCTCCTGGCCGCGGCGCTTCTTTCTTTTGCCGCCAAGAACATTTTTGACTTTTGGTTTATTCTGGTTTTGATGCTGCTGAATTTTTTTGTCAGCTTCTGGCAAGAACACAAGGCGGATAAGGCCGTGGAAAAATTACAGGAAAAACTCTCGGTGCGGGTCAAGACCCGGCGCGACAATGCCTGGATCTGGCTCGACGCGCGGCAGTTGGCCCCCGGTGACATTATTGAACTGAGCGTGGGCGATATTATACCCGCCGACGCTACGATCGAAGTTTGCGAAAATTTGGCGGTAAACGAAGCAGCGCTGACTGGCGAAAGCCTGCCAAAGGACAAACAAACCGGTAATCCTCTATTTAACGGCTCTTTCATTACCACCGGAGCAGCAACCGCTCGAATAACGGCCACCGGGAAAAACACGGCCTTCGGCAAAACCTTACTGTTGGTGCAAAATACCAGGCGGCGCAGCTTGTTGGAACAGGACATTCTGCGCATTTCCAAGTTTTTGTCGGCCTTAAGCCTAATTGCCGTAGTCATCCTAACCGCCATACTGCGACTACAACACGCCCCGCTCCTGGAAATTTTGCTGCTGAACCTCAGCCTAATAATCGCCGGCATTCCCATTAGCCTGCCGACAGTCATGAGCCTGATCATAGGCTTTGGCGTGTTAGAGCTGGCAAAAAAAGACACCATTGTAAGACAAATGAGCGCCCTGGAAGATTTGGCCAATGTGAATTTGCTGCTGTCCGATAAAACCGGCACGCTGACCCAAAACAAGATAAGCGTGGAGAGAATCATAAATTACGGACAAGACTCTGCCGCAGATGCTGTCTCTTATGCCCTGGCCGCCTGCAAGGAAACGGAAAAAGATCCGATTAACCGCGCCGTAGCGGCCAAAGCGGAAGAACTTGGCACGGCCGCGGCCGGTACTGCAATAAAAATCACGCCAGCCGATTCCCAGCGCAAGCGTAGCACCGCAATAATCAGCTCCGCGGCCGGCAAAACGCAGTGCGTAAGTTTGGGAGCTACCCAAATCGTGGAAAAACTTTGCGATTTGACTCGGGAGCAGGCGGAACAATTTGAAGCTGACGTAAAAAATGCAGCAGACAACGGTTACCGCGCCCTGGCGGTGGCCGTAAACCCCAACGGTTCCCAGGAAAATCATATGCGCCTCCTGGGCCTGTTGCTACTTTCGGACACGTTATTTGACGATGCCGCGCATATTATCAGTTACCTAAAAACCCAAGGAATCGACATTAAAATGCTGACCGGCGATAACCGCGCCATTAGCCAACGGGTAGCGGAAAAATTGGGACTGGGCGGCCCAACTGGTAAAATTGTCAGCAAGCAAAAACTAGACCTCGTTGAACCGACAAAAATGGACAAAACCTGGTGGAGTGATAAATTTGTGTTCGCCGAAATCCTGCCGGAAGACAAACTCAAATTAGTCCAAGCGGCCAAGCGGCACTTTCGCGTAGCCGTAACCGGAGACGGCGTTAATGATTTGCCGGCCGTAAAAACCGCGGATGTCGGCATAGCCGTCAGCAACGCCGTTGACGCGCTTAAAAGCGCCGCCGACCTGGTACTGCTTAAACCGGGCATTTCTGTAATAGAAACCGCGGTCCTGGAAGCACGGAAAATTTTTGCCCGCCTTTACAGCTATTCCATCTATCGAATCTCCGAAAGCCTGCGGCTTATTGTTACCATTGCCATTTTGGGCATTATTTACCGCACCTACCCCCTAACGCCGGTCCAACTAATCTTGCTGGCTTTTCTCAATGACCTGCCGATTATTTCCCTAGCCTTTAACCGCGTCGCCATAACCAACAGCCCCGCGGCTGTAAATATAAAACAGCGCTTTACACTGAGCAGCCTGTTAGGCTTGACGGGAGTCATAAACAGCCTGCTGATGTTTTTGCTGGCGCACGACGCATTCCATTTAAGCTTTCCGGTTATTGAAACCCTGTTTTTTTTAAAGCTGACCATTGGCGGCCATATGCTAATTTATGTTGCTCACACTGAAAAACGCTGGGATACTTTTTTACCCAGCCGGCCCGTAATTGCCGCCACTACCATCACTCAAGCCATAGCCACCACGCTTGCCCTCACCGGCCTGTTTATGGCTCCGGCGCCGTTGGCATGGGTAGTTTTAATTTGGATTTGGACTTTCGGCTGGATGCAGGTCACGGAATTAGTTAAGCATCTGTATAATAAACACTCAACCCTACCCGCTACGACAATGAACGCAGCAGGGCTTTAATTTGCTGCAGCATTAATTCCGCCTGCCTGCGATCGCTCCCGCTGCGGTTTTTTTGCTCCAGCTCCCTAACTTTAAGCCGGCTGGCATCAATCTTGTCCTGCCGCCCAAAATGCCTTATGGCTTTAAGAAAATCGTTAAAATCGTAATTTTGCATAAAATTCCGGTTACTCATGCGTTATATAAGACGGAGTAACTTACCTTTTCAAACAGGTGCGTTATTTGCCGCACTTTGCCGCGGCTTTATAGCTTACTACAACTTAAAAGATCCCTCGGCAAAATTGCAAACTTCTCAGGCCTAGGGATAACAAAAGAATTAATTAAACGCCCATTATGGATGTCAAAGATAAAATAATTATTATTACCGGCGCGTCCGAAGGAATCGGTAAGGCTGTTGCGGAAAAACTGACAGTTTCCGGCGCCAAAGTTGTCCTGGCCGCCAGATCGGTCGACAAGCTCAACAGGCTGGCGGGACAAATCCCCGGGGCGCTTATTGTTCCGACAGATATGCGAAAGCCCGACGACATCCGGCATCTCATAAATGAAACGCTGAAGCAGCTTGGCCGAATCGATATACTTATAAACAACGCCGGCCAAGGAATGTACGGGCCGGTAGAAAGCATTGATATAGAAAAATACAAAAAGATTATGGAGCTGAATGTCTATGCCGTGGTTAGGGCGATGCAGCTGGTAATCCCGATAATGCGGCAGCAAGGCCGCTCGGCAAGCGCAGACTCTTTAAGCAAGGGTATGATTTTGAACATCAGTTCGCGCGTATCTAAAAACTATTTTCCCTACCTGGCCGCCTACGCCTCCACCAAATACGCCCTTAACGCCATCTCTCTTACGGCGCGGGCCGAATTAGAAAAAGATCATATTACGGTAAGCGTGTTCCATCCCAAAATGACCGCTACCGGTTTTGGCAAAAATGCCATCGGCACTTCGCCCATGGCGGGAAACCGCGGCACGAGGCGGCCCGCGCCCGATGTGGACACGCCGGAACAGGTGGCCGAGCAGATCCTGGAACAAATCAAAACCGAAGAACCGGAACGGTCAATGTAACCCCGCTTATTTACAAGCTAAACAACAAACCGATTGACAACTGTAACAAAAATCGGTATAGTCTGTCTAAGTCGAAAACTGATCATCGCAAGGTGATTGGCCGGAGACTTTCAACTAGCTCCACAGCTCCTGGCCGCTTGGCCAATAATTTTAGCCCGGCGCTGGCCAACCCAACCTATAGCGTCGAGGCCAGGAGCATCTTTTTTAACCACAAGGATGGTATTATACAAGTTCTTCGGCTCCCGCGCCGACGGAACAGAGGCTGGCCAAGCTTGGCCCTCGCCAACTCAAGCAACACTTCACTTTAAGAGACCTGCTTGACCAGCCGCTGAAATTATAAGATCCCATGGTGCCTACCAGAAGCCTTACCAAAAAACCTACATTATCCGCGTCATAACGGGTTTAAGGCTCCTCCGGCAATAGGCCGGTGAAATAGCGTAGACTAGCGGAAAAGGCCCGACAGCAACCGAGGAGATAT
>JAJYJE010000015.1 GCA_021789715.1 bacterium
CCCCGCCCTGTCAAAGACGAGGGCGGGGTTTTCATCTTTACGCCATTTTCATAGCGCTTGGATATTCATCGTCACACCAGACTACTTAGCAATAGCGCTATTAGTCGGGTAGTTCGGGATGAAGGTGTTGCTGCCAACTTGTCCGACAAGCGAAGCGTTGCCGTTGATATCGTTGAAGGTGAAGGCAGTTGCCGCACCCAAACTGACGGACAAAGACGGCGTATTCGCGCTGCCAGTGCTCGTGACGTGAACAACAATGTTGTAGGTCTTGGAAGTACCCGCAGCAATGCTGTTGTCAGTGGTCACCGGAACGCTGGTCGCGTTGTTGACGATGGTTGCGGCCGGAGCGGCGGTTACGCCGGTGGACGCGTCAACCAGGGAAATCGTGTCAGCAGTGACGCCAGTAGTGCTGGCCACCGTGAACGGAACCTGAGTCAAAGTCACATTGCCGCCCGCGTTGGCGGAAACGGTAATGGAACCGACGGTGATATTGCCGGCGGACATTGCGTTGCCCGCGGAAGTCAAAGTCACAGTCGGGTAGGAACCGACCAGATCAAAGGTGTTCGAGTGGGCCTGGACCGCATAGGTCGTACCGCCGGTCGGCAGATACTTGGTAGTGCTGCCGGAGAGGTACTTGACGCGGATCAGGTTCAAAACGAACTGCTGGTTGCCCGGAACGCCGTTATTGCCAACCGGAGCAAAGCCAACGGTCACCGGAACATCCACGCCGGCGTAAGTGGTCGGAACAGCAATGCTCAAACCACTGACGGAGGAGGAAGCGTTAACCATTGGAGCGGTTACGCCGCCAACGGTCACGCTGGTAATGGAAACCGCGCTGCCGCTGGAGTTGGTGGTATCGAAGTCCAATTCCTGGATGGTCGCGCCGCCGCCGGTAGACGTGAAGTTAAACGTGGCAGCCGGAGCGTAGTTGGTGCCGGAAGTCGGAACCACGAACGAGGCAACCGGAGAGGAAGTCTGGAGAGTCGGGGTGGCAACAGTGCCAGTGCCGACGGTAATAACCTGGCCGTTTTGGCTGGACAGGGTCACAGTCTGGCTGCTGGTCGAACCAATGCCGCTGCCTTTCAACGCCGCCTGGATGGTGCCAGTGGTATTGCTGACGTCTGCGTAGACATCAACGGTAGCCGTCTGGTTCGCCGCCACAGTGAAGTTGGTGGAGAAGTTGGTGCTGGCCGAAGGAGCCACCGGAGTGGTGCCGTTCGGGAAATCCGGAGTCACCAGGTAGAGGTTGGCCAAAGTCGTGGTCGGGTTGGCGGTGTTGTTGCTGCCAGCCGTAAAGGTCACGGTGAGGCTGTTGACTCTCACGCCATCGGCATTGGAAGCCTGAATGACGAAGGAGCCGATCTTCTGCTTGGTCGTGTTCGGGGAAATCGTCTGGTTAGCATAGCCGGTATTCAGCGCCAGAGTAGCGTTGCTGCTGCTTACGGACAGGTGAGTGCCGGTGTAAGTAGTGTCGCCGCTCGGGGTAAGCGAGAACGAAGTCGCGCCCTGCAAAGAATTCTGCGGGGTGACTAAATCGGTCCGGATATCCGCCCAGGAATCGCCGCTGCCCACTACGGAATCGCCCTTAACCGCCACGGTCACGGTCTGGCCGGCCGGGATGGTAAAGAGGTTGGTAGTGCCAAAGGTGTAGCTGGGGGTCGCGGAAGACGGGCTGATCGCGCTCAAAGAAGAGCCGACCTGGGAGCCGTTCACATACACCGCGAGGTTGTTAAAGCCATCGGTGCTGGACGGCGTAACAGCCGTAGTCGCGTCGCTCAGGAAGTAGTTCAACGCTACTTTGAGGTTCTGAACTTTGACGTCTTCGCCATAGGCCTTCATAGTCCACTGGCCCAGGGTAACCTGGGAAGCGTTCTTTACGAACTGAGTGGCCGTAAAGGACGGATCCTGCTGGACGGTCACGGTGCCGCTGTTGATAGTGGTCGTGCCCGGGTTCAGCTGCAGGATTTGAGTGCCGTCGTTATGAGTCAGCGGCACGTATACGCTGTAGCTGGTATCCTGGAACAAAGCGTCGGATTCGGTTTGCAGGGTGAACTCGTAGGTGTACGAAGTGCCCTTTACAATATCACCATGCAGCTCAATGGTGTGGCTGCCGGTGTTTAAGGTAACCGGGCTGCCGGTCAGGTCGAATACCACCACATTGGTGTTGGTACCCATGCTGCTGACGCTGGCAGTGCTGCCGACCTGGGAACCGTCAACCATAAGTTTGAGGTTCTGGATGGCATCGCTGGAAACGGAACCGATCTGCTTGAACTGGATATAGCTCAACTTGACCGCGCGCTGGCCAACGGTAACCGTGGTGCCCCACAGGTTGGCGTTGGAAGTACCGGCATTAATGGTACCGTTGGTGCCGTCATTGGCGCCGGAACCGGTAATGCTGGAAGTATTGCTGTTATTGCTTAACTTCACGGTCGCAACATCGCTCACCGCGGCAATATTAAAGAGATTGCCGGAGATCGAAGTTGAAGCCGGCGTGCCGTTGGCCACAGTGTAAGAAGCCAACTGGGCGCCGATGGACTGGCCGGAGATGTTCGTGCCAACGTCTACGCGCACCGAAATGGTGGCGGTGCCGCTAACCGTGAACAATCCGTTGGAATTGCTAAAGGTTACCTGGCCGTTGCTGAACGAACCGGCATCGGTGATGCGGTTGTTGCCCTGGTAGAGATAAACGTTGTTAATGCTGGTGTCAGCAGAAACGCCGACTCTCTTAACAATAACCTGGGTCACAGTGCCGCTGCCGCTGAAGGTGAAGTGCGCGATATCCGCGCCCACCTGGCTGCCGCTGCTGGAAACGCTGGAAGAAACCAGAGTACCCGCAGCCGGAGTGTCGGAAGACAAAGAGGCAGTGACATTGCCGGAGACTACGCTGCCGCCGGTGCTGCCGCCGGTGCTAGCCAAAGCGGTCGGGCTGAGCTGGCCGGGCTGGCGCATAGCCATAACGCCGGTCTGGGTCATAGCCTTATCCGCGGCATTGGCCGGGACAACGTCAGCAAAGGAGTAACCCCAGCTGTTGAAGGTGGCCAAGTCCGGAATACCGAGCAAGCCGTTGGAACCGACCAATTGGACGGTGCCGTTGTTATTAACCAACACGCCCGGCAAGTGAGCCGAGGTGCTGTTGTCGATGTTGGCGGTCTTCGTTAAGAACGAGGAATCGCCATACTGCGCGCGGCTGAAGCTAAAGCCCAAGCCGGTGAACACAGCAGCGCTGGTGAACGCGGCTTTCTGGCCGCCGGTGATCAGAGAGCATTCGCCCTTGACATCGGAGCCCTTAGTCGCGGTAGCGCAAAAGATTTTGCCGTCCTGCGGCGGGATAAACCCGGCAGAATCAACCGGCAAAGCCAAGTCGTCGCTGCTCGCCGGAACTACGGTGCTCCAGGAATTGAAGCCGTAGGAAAGGAAGGCGCCAGCAGACGTGTAGGCGCGGCGGGTGCCATTGGCAGTGATCATCCAAATGGTACCCGAGCTGTCGGAGACATTAGTCCCGGCGCCATGCGCGGCGGCCTGAGCCGCAAACGGCATAGCGAGAGACATCGTCATCGCGACCGCGGAGCCTACAGCAAAGATTTTCTTTGCGAGAGTATCTTGCATTTTTTGCTCCTTTTCTAGGATTGATTGTTCAATTGAGACAATCAAAGGGTCTAGAAAATGTTAATTAGTGTTTCCCGCCTCATCGGCGGGCACCCTTCTCCCCTCTTAACTGGGGCGCTCTAGAGATCACCACAGGAAGATGCGGGTAGAAAAATGATTATTAATCTTGTCCTTAAAAAACTGTAACGCTAGCAGATCGACCCTGGCCAGACCGGTTTTTCGTATCATCCCCAACATTGGTTGCGACACGCAAAACGATTGACCCAGCTAGCTGGCCTTTAAGGCAAGCTAATAACTTGAATAAACGACAACAAAAGAACTGCCCGAAACCCTTTAAGAACTGCCTGGGCAAGGCCTCATGCAATTTTAAAGGTTTGTTTCAGGTTTCTAGAGTTATCGCACAAGCAGACGGAGGGTTTAAAAGCTTTGTTACAGCTTTCAAGCCCTTCCCCGGCATTTCTGCGTAAACGCAAAAAAGCCAGGAAAATCTTGCAATTTGTCGCTTTAATAAGCGGCTTTTTTAAAATTGCAGGGTTTTCCCGACTTTCTACGCATCTGGGATTGAAAATTCAAAAATGTGGATATCTGTACTATTTATTGTCGTAACTTTAACATTATAGTATAGTTACCATTTTTTGTCAAACCTTTGAGGATTTTTGGAAATACAAAGGGAGCGCCGGTCAAACTGCGCCAGCGCTCCCCATGAGCTCATGCGGCTCCTCCTCGCGCCGCACGCCGCTTTTGAATGAACAAATCCATAATCTCAGAAACTAGAAATGGTTTCCTTAGCACCGGCATTTTGTGCTGCCGGCACAACTCCTCCTGCTCCGGCGGGACAATGGTACCGGTAATAATTACCGCGTCGCTTTTGGGAGCTTGTCTCAGCAATTCCGCGCCAAGCTCTATGCCGCTGCCGTCCGGCAGTATATAGTCGAGAACAAGGTAATCGGGCCGCAGTCCCTGCCGGATTACTTGTTTGGCCTCAGCCGCAGTTTCCACCGTCGATACCAGCCAGCCCTTTTCGCCCATCATCTTTTCGAGAAACTGCAACAGATCGCGGTTATCGTCCACCAACAAAACGATTGGATAAGACGGCGCGGCATCCGCGGCTATGCCCACCTTCAGGTCCAAACGCTCGCCGCTTCCGCGGGCCGCCCAAACACAACTGCCGGGCGGAATCCCGCCTGACGCCACCATAGCGGCTAATGGCTGGGTCAGATGGCGATGGATGGTGCGGTTAAGTTCGCGCGCGCCGTATTCCCGGCTAGTGCCCTTTTCCAATAAAAACCGCCGGGCATCATCGGAAACAACAAGGCTGAACGAACGCATGCCCAGCCGCATGTTTACATGGGTCTGCAAGTCCCCAATGGCTTTATTGAGGATCGCCGCCAGTGTCTCATCGCTCAAGGGCTGGTAAGTGATAATACTGTCGATGCGGTTAATGAACTCCGGACTGAACCGCTTGCGCACCGCTACGAGGCTGATTTGCTGCAATTTAGCGAGAAGTTCCTCCTGCCCAGTAGCCCAGGAAGCTGCCTGTCGCGGCGCCTGGAAGCCGAACTCGGGACTGATCTCCCGCAACATTTCCCTGGCGCCGAGATTGCTGGTCAGAAAAATCATGCTCTTCTCGAAATTGACCGTGGAATTATCGCCGAGCTGCAAAATCGCTTTATCCAGGACACCAAGCAACAGACGGGTCATGGACGGCGCGGCTTTTTCGATCTCGTCGAACAGCACGAGCGATAAACCGCATTTTTCCGTGGTGACGGCATTCAGCTTTTGTTGCGTGAGCAAAGGCTGCGTTTCGCGGTGGCCAAGGTATCCCGGCGGCGCGCCGATCAGCTTGGCCACCTCATGGTTCATCTGAAATTCGCCGCAGTCGATCTTGAGCACGCATTTATGGCTGCCATGCAGCACTTCGGCCAGCGCCTCCACTGTTTTAGTCTTGCCGGTACCCGTCGGCCCGAGAAGCAAAAATACCCCGACCGGCCGGCCTTCCGGCGCCAATCCCGCCTGGAACATCTGGATGCACGGAATAATCTGGTTTGTGGAATTAGACTGGCCAATTACCTTTTTGTCCAGTAATTTCAACAAATCAGCGGTTACCGTTGTTTCTTCCATTTCTTTCCCCTTTCTGGGTTCGAATTTCCTCCCGTTTCTTCCCGCCTATAATGTAAAAATATAACAACAATGCCGTAAAAACACAACTGCGCGGAAAGCTGCGCAAAATTATCCCAGCCAATTTACAGCTGGCGCACGTAGTGTTAAACTTATACAGACCTCGGGCTGTAGTATACCGGTAGTACATCTGCTTTGGGAGCAGATAGACTGGGTTCGATTCCCAGCAGCCCGACCACGGGTCAATCAACTTTCACTCCATCTCACAACCGCCGTAAAGGCGGTTATTCCATTTAGTCCAGGTTGTTTTACCTCATCCCCCAACATTCCCAAATTTTGCCAAATAGGATTTTTGCAGGTCCTGCTTCGCAGCCTAAAGCCGCCTCCCGAAAGGGAGGCGGCTTTGATATCCCATCTTGATAATTTTTAAATCTTAATTATGTACCCTTCGTGCGGGCGGAGCAGAAAATTCCTCAAATGAGCCGCCTCCCCCGCCGGGCGGTCCATATAAGTGGTCAGCAGCATCGTGCCGGTCTCCGCGGGAAGAGTTATGGCGCGCGCTTGGTCGGAAAAATTCAACAACACCGCCACGCGCTCCCCCTCCCCCTCCCGCATATAAGCAAAAACTTCTTCGTCCGCCAAAACCAGCGGCTCAAACCGGCCAAACAGCAGCGCCGGACTGTCCTGGCGCAGCTTGATTAAATTCTTGTACAAAGCCAACACCGAGCGGGTATCGGCGAATTCCGCCTCCGCGTTCACGTGAGTATAATTTTCCGAAACCGGCAGCCAGGGCTGGGAAGTTGAAAATCCGGCGTACTCTAGCGCGTTCCATTGCATCGGCGTACGCTCGGGATCGCGGCCCAGCTTCATGCCCGGCACGTTCTTTTCGTACTGATCCCGCACCAGCTCATGCGGAATAAGTCCATCCACCATGCCGATCTCTTCCCCGTAATAAATAAAAGGCATGCCCCGCAGCGTAAACTGCAGCATCGCCGCCAGCCTGGCGCGCTCCAAACCAAGCCGGCTGGCCACCCGCGGCTGATCATGATTGCCTAAAACGTAATTCGGCCAGTCATACGGCTTAAGCGATGCCTCAAACTCCGTAATAAACTTCCGGTATGCGTCCACCCGCCATGGCATGCCGATGAGATTAAAATTAAACGGCGAGTGCCTGCCATTGCCGCAGACGCGGTAATACCTTGCCATCTCTTCAATGCCGGCATGCAGCTCGGTCACCATAAACTTTTCCCCAAAACCGTCCAAGAATTGGCATAACTCCTTTAGAATGCTTAAGGTCTCTTCCTGTCCCTGCGTGTACTGCTGTAACAAAGCGTGGTAGGGATCCATGCTGCCGGGGGCGAAATCCGGATTCGGAGGGTTATCCCGCAACTTGGCGTCTTTAACCAGCCAATGGACGGCGTCCACCCGAAATCCGTCTACGCCGCGGTCCAGCCAAAATTTCAGCACCGCTTTCATAGCCGCCCCCACCTCCGGGCTGCGCCAATTCAAATCCGGCTGCTGTTTTAAGAACGTGTGAAAATAATACTGGCCGGTTTTTTCATCCGATTCCCAGCCGCTGCCGCCAAATACCGATAGCCAATTATTGGGAGGCTGGAGCTGGTCCCGATTCCGGCCTGCCGGCGCGGTATCGACTTTAGGATCCGCCCAAATATACCAGTTCCGTTTGGGATTCTCGCGCGAGGCGCGCGATTCCAAAAACCACGGATGCTGGTCCGAGGTATGATTCGGCACATAGTCCATCATAATCCTAATGCCCAGGCCGTGAGCCTCAGCCACCAGGCGATCAAAATCCTCCATCGTGCCAAAAAGCGGATCTATGGCGCAATGATCGGAAATATCATAACCAAAATAGCGCATCGGTGATTTATAGACGGGCGATAGCCATATGGCGCCAATGCCTAAGTCGTGCAAATAATCGAGCTTTTCAATAATTCCCGGCAAATCCCCCACCCCATCGCCGTTGCTATCCTTAAAACTGCGGGGATAAATTTGGTAGACAACCGCAGTGCGGTACCACGGAAGTTCTTGGCGCATAAGTTTCTAAATCCTTAAAAATGGTAACTAACTTGACGGGACTTCACTGTAAAGATGACCATTGCGAGGGCGCAATGGCCGCCTTGAATACCTTGCCTGCCTTCTCCCTCATTTTCCCGCATCTATCAGATTATTCCAATCCGCGGCGAATTTCGCGATTCCCGAATCCGTAAGTTCATGCCGGATATTGTAACTTTGCCGCGGCTGAACCAGGTCAAGTTCCCTATATGGAATAGGCTGCAGCTTTTCGCTTTTCACTCCCGACTTTTCGCCGCTGGTCGGCATTCCGGCCGCCGCCCACTCCTGAATGGCTTTAAGGGGCGCGGTGATGATATCCGCGCCCAGTTCTATGGAGCGGACAAAATGGGATAAATTGCGAACGCTTGCCGCCAGCACTTCCGCGTGGCGGTCGCCGCGGCGATACATCTGAACAATGTTGGAGATTAAATCCAGGCCGTTCTCGCCGCGATCATCAAGCCGGCCAATAAAAGGCGAAACAAACACCCCGCCTTTTTTTGCACCCTTGGTCGCGGCATAAACCGCAGCGGCCTGCTCCTGGGAAAACACCAGAGTCATGTTTACGCGCAGGCCTTCCTTTACCGCCATTTCCGCGGCCTTTAAGCCTTCGGCGGTCGTAGGAAACTTAATGTGCGCATTGGGAATCCAGCCGTAAAATTCCTTGCCCTGCTCCAGCATTTCTTCGGCCGGCGTTTCCGCGTCAGCGTAGACTTCGATCGAAACCGAACCCTCCGGGATTAGGGCCGCCACTTCCTTGGTCACGCTTTCATAGAAATGCAAGACCTCCGCGGCGGAAAATTTTTCTCCCCGGGCCAGCCTGGCCTGAGCATCGGGATTTTTGGCGATAAGCGACGGGTTGGTGGTCTGCCCATCCAAAAAGCCAAGCAGGTCCAAAGCCGCTTTGGTTTCCTTAGGATCGCCGCTGTCGAGGAATATCTTTGTGGTAAGCCCTTGGGGACGCATATGATTTACGATGCGCTGAATTTACAAATTACGAACCGACTTGTCGTGTAAACATTTTGTCATTTTAACTTCCTAACATACTGCTAAGGCGATAGCGCGTTAAGGTAATGCTTCGAACGTGCGCAAACTCAGCTGAATAAGTGTTTTTTCTTCGGCAAACCTTTAATGTACTCATACGCTTCTTCCGCGGTGTCGACGAGCCGGTAAATATCCATATCTTCCTTATCAATGGAATGATTCTTTTCGTAAAGCGTTGTTTTTACCCACTCCAAAAGCGGAGCCCAGAATTCCCTGTTGACCAGAACAATCGGCACGGCGCGGATCTTATGCGTTTGGGTCAGCGTCACCATTTCAAAAAATTCGTCAAGCGTACCAAAGCCGCCGGGGAAAAACACGTAAATCTGCGAAGCGTACTCCAGCATAACCTTGCGGGTAAAAAAATACGAAAATGATTCGCTTTCTTTAACATACTGGTTCGTGCGCTGTTCCATAGGCAGGCGGATGTTAATGCCCACGCTCTTGCCTTTGGCTTCGTAGGCGCCTTTGTTGGCGGCTTCCATAATCCCCGGTCCGCCGCCGGTCATCACGGTAAACCCGGCTTTCGACAGCATGCCGGCAAGCTTGGTCGCTTCTTCATAAACTTGGGGGTCGAGACCGCGGCGCGCGCTGCCCATAATACTGACGGCCTTCTTGTAATTTTTCAAAAATTCAAAGCCGGAAATGAACTCGGCCATAATCCGGAAAATCGTCCAAGTCGGCAATTCTTTCACGCCCTGCCGGACTTTTTCCAAATGCTCAATAGGTTGGTATTGGGGTTTTTCGGTGTAAGCCATATTTTGGTTTCAATTTAACGAATAAGCAAGATGACAATTAAGCATAACTACATTTTAACACAATCTCATTTAACACTGCCTCCTTGTTAAATTGTTTAATTGTTAAAGTGTTAATGTAATGCTAGTCTTGTGTCGCCTCTCCTCCGGCCGATGTTTCGAACCCTTTCTCAAGTTCGGGAGCGTACTGCCCCTGGCTGGCCAAGCTGTTCATTTTGGCGCGGTGCAGGAACACGCGCTGGGCTGCGGCCAAATTTGCGTCCTTGCCCTGCCAAACTTTGGTGGCGCTATCCTGCAAGGCGCGCGCGTAGGAAAACGTGACCGGCCACGGCAAAGGCCCGTGCTGATGCATGGCGTTCAAATTTTCCGTAGCCTGAATTTCGCCCTGGCCGCCGGATAAAAACACCACGCCGGCCAAATCTTGCGGCAGCGTCTCCGCGAAAACCCGCAAGGTAGCCCTGGCAATTTCATCGGGAATAGCCGGCTGGCCGGAATCCTTGCCCGGCAGCGCCATGCTCGATTTTAAAACCATGCCGGAAGGAACCGCCCCGGCTTTGGCCAATTCTTCAAACACCGCCCGGAGCGTTTTATCCAGCACAATTTCGCAAGTCGCCAAACTATGATTGCCGTCCAAGAGCACCTCCGGCTCAACCATCGGTACCAGCCCCGCTTCCTGGCAGGCCAGTGCGTACGCGGCCAAATCCCTGGCGTTTTGGCGGATATTGGCGTCGCTAGGCGTTTTATCCGTAATCGTAATCACCGCCCGCCATTTGGCAAACCTAGCGCCCATAGACGCGTATTCGCGCAAGCGGCCGCTTAAACCATCCAAGCCCTTGGTCACCTTTTCTGAGGGTGAGCCGGGAAATTCAGCCAAACCTTGGTCGACTTTTATGCCGGGTAATATGTTTTCTTCCTGCAGCGCGTCTACAAAAGTTTTGTGCGACGAAGTTGCCTGATGAATAGTTTCGTCAAACAAGATCACTCCGCTTATGTACCGGCCCTCGCCGGGGGCGGTCAGCAGCATCTCGCGGAAGGCGCGGCGGTTATCTTCGGTATTTTCCAGATTAATGGCGGCAAACCGCTTGCCTACGGTATTCATACTTTCGTCCGCCGCCAAAATTCCTTTGCCCGGCGCCACCATTTGTTTGGCAATTTTATTGAGTTCGGCAACCTGTTCTATATTAATCATAGATTTTAATTTTATTACTTATTACTCTCCCACAACTTCCTTCCACAATTCTAAAGTCTCCTGTTTGGTTAAAGGCCTGCGCAATTCTTCTGATTTTTGCTTGGCCATGCGCATCTTTATTCGATATTTGTAAATTTACCGCCTCTCCTTCGAGTTTGCCTCAACTCTTTCTCATGGTGGCGGGTGGTTATATAACGGACGGTTCCGGATATTCCCCGAATGACTATCGAATGCGTAATAATCGTCGGACCCGCAAACTGTACGCCTTGCAAAAGCGGGCCGTCAATGACGCCGGTGGCGGTAAAGGTAAGCTGATTGCTTTTGGCCAGAGCATTCACGTCGTAAATTTTCGAGGTTGTCAGGCCGGCATCCCTAATAAGTTTAGCATGTTTTTCATCTTTCGGCTTAAAGCGGCAAAACATCCGGCCGCCTAAAATTTTTACGGCCACGGCCGCCAGTACCGCTTCGGCCGACGCGCCGGCCCCCATCAGCAAGTCTATTCCCGATTCCGGCAGGCACGGCGCAATGGCGCCGGCCACGTCGCCATCGGTGATTAATCGCACGCGGGCGCCGGCTTTCCTAACATCGGCGATAAGTTTTCCGTGG
>JAJYJE010000016.1:0-9441 GCA_021789715.1 bacterium
CCATTATATTGCCCAAAGCGTGGGCGTTCCATGTTTTGTCGCCGAAGAACCGCTGTTGTGCGTGGCCAAAGGCACGGGCGTGGCTTTGGATAACCTGGACAGCTATAAGAAGAGCATATTGAGCGCCAGGTAACGTCCAAATTTTGCATATTTGCGTTTATTGCTGTATAATAAAATAAAACCAGCCTAATATGAAATCAAAACTAATTTTATGGGAGGCGTAAAAAAGTCAGTTTACGTTTTTTTGTGTTCTTTGCTAGGGGTGTTGTTGTTTTTGATTTTGCAGCGAATCGCGATTTTCGCCTATTTGCTGCTAGTGGCTTACGGGATTGTGGCTTGGAGCTCGGGTTTCGATTACGTCCGCTTCATGGCGGTGGATTATACCAGCCTGGTTTTGATGCTATTGTTCGGTTCCTGGTACGGCATCTGGCTTGGGACGCACTGGTATGATTTGGTTTACGAATCGGGGACATGGCGCGGCGGTTGGTACCACGCTAAACATCATTTGTTTCCCTGGCGGAAGAATAACTACCGCCTGAAAGACCGGGTGGAGGAAGTTAAAACACAGCTTGAGCGCGATTTGGATAAAGTTGAAATTTTAGCCGCGGAATTGCCGAAAGCCGTTATGAACCCGGAACCGATAAGGCGGCGCGTTACCCGCAGGCGGCCGGCGGCACGCAGGACGGTTTTGGCAAAATCTAAAATTTGAGTATTTAGTTTTAGATTTCGGGAAATGACCATCAAAAAGTTTTTTATTGTTTTTCTGCTGCAATTCCTCGCGTTTTCTGCCTTGAAGGTTGTTTTTTACCGCTCGTTTGATTACACCAGTATTTTTTGGGAGTTTTTGTATTGGGCGGCTACGGTGATAATTACCGTGGTTTTGGTGAGGAGGCTGGGGGTCATTAATTTTTTGGAAGCAATGTTTGTGGCCGGGTTTTGGCTGGTATTTGATTTTCTGCTGGATTTTTTTATTACTTGGCCGTTGTCGGGAACCATGATTTACGCCACGCTGGCCCTGTGGGCGGGATATCTGTTTATGGTCCTGTTCGTGTTTTTCCTGCACCAGAAACGCCACATCCATATCCGCAAGGAACAGGCGGCGCGCCATCATCACTGAAATTTCGCGAAAGGGCAAGCCTGGCGGTTTTTTCTCGCGGGTTCTCTTTTTCCCCGTAGGGCCTTTCTCGTACCGGCAGGGCCGATATTCTAAAACTCCATGTTCGTCCTGCGGTCCGTTTTATGTTCGGCTGATGGCAGGGGAGCTTCCTGCTTATCCTCAAGGTTGACAGCGCCGCAGGATTTGCTAGAATAGCCTTATTCTCAATATTATAAAGCTTGCTTTGGAGTCGCGATCCAAACCGCTGCCGGATTAAATACCGGACGGTCAGTCTCGCCGTATAACGAGATAACGAGTGTTGCCGTCCTTAATTCGGGCGGTGAAATCAAGGTGGTACCGCGGTAATTTTTAAAATCCGCCCTTGAGAGTAATTTTTCGCGATTACTTTCAGAGGCGAGTTTTTTGTTAGGAAGAACCATCTCGGATATAAGTTGCGGTTTACCTTGCGGTATAGTTTAGGCCGTTTAAGACAACACATATAGGAGAAGGGACGATGGATATACTGCTTGAAGTCGGAGTATACGGTTTTGCGTTTGATAATCGGATCTTGCGGGTGCTTAATGGTGGAAAGGTGAGGCTAAACTGGTTTTATCCTATTGGCTCCGAAAGGGAGGCCAAGATCCAGATTGCCGGGATGATCCGGGATCGGCGTACTCAGCGAGTGCTGGTGGTCAATCCCGCCAGGGAGCATTTGATTGCGGACGTTTTGCAAGATTTGCCGTCCCACATCACTCTCGTTAAGAGAGCGCAGCCTTTCACTCCAGACAGTATCGACCTGACTCCGCTGTAGTTTTGGCGAGGGCCAGGAGGCCGTGGCGTCTGTACAAAACAGTACGCCGCGGCCTTTTTTTGATTGGCCCGGGCTTCGCGATTTTGGCAATAAAATGTGGATAAAGTTGGTTGCGCGGGAAGCTTTTCGGAGTTATTATAAAGGTGAACGAATGTACACCTTATATTTTAAGAAGTACGGATGTGGGCGGATTACGGATCCATAAACTCCGTATTCGCCAACGGGCGGAATGAGTACTCCGTAGAAATTACTTTTATGCAGAGCATTATCATGCATCTTGATATGAATAGTTACTTCGCTTCGGTGGAGCAGCAGGATTGCCCCGCCTGGCGCGGCAAGCCCGTGGGGGTCTGCGAGCATTTGGGCGGCATTATCATCGGTGCTTCGGTTGAAGCCAAAAAGTGGGGTATTACCACGGGCGCGCCGGTCTGGGAGGCCCGGAAACTGTATCCTAAAATTATTTTGACCCACACCCGGCCGGAGGCCTACCGGTTTTATACGAGGAAGTTTTTAAAGGTAGTGGGCGATTATACCGGGTTGGTGGAAAAGTACAGCATAGATGAATGTTTTTTGGATTTGACGAAGGTTTGCAATGTTAAAATAAGCGGAAAGTTGCCGCAGGCGGATCCCTGGGAGGAGGCGGTAAACATCGCGCGGCAAATCAAACATCGTTTTAAAACCGAGGTCGGCGACTGGCTGCGCTGCAGCATCGGCATTGCCGATAATAAAACCGTGGCCAAAATCGCATCAGACATGAGAAAACCCGACGGGTTGGTGGTGGTATTGCCAGATGCGGGGCAGGGCCGCATTGGGCCAATAGAGGAGCGGCCCATCTCCATCGCGGCCGACAGGCGGCAGGCTGCGGCCTTGCGCTATGGCGGAGAATGCTTGGTTTTATCAAAGGAACGGTTATACCGGCAGCTAGCGCTCATCGACGTTCCCGGCATCGGGAGGCGGCAGGAGCGCAATCTGGGCGAATTAGGAATTAAAACGCTGTCTGATTTGCGCGATTATCCCCGCAGCCGCCTGGTGGCACGGTTCGGACCGGTTATGGGTTATCATCTGCACAGTCTCGGCCGGCTGCAAAGCGCCTGGAAGGCGCCGGTTGCGGATGATGAAGAAATCAAGTCCATGGGCCATATGTACACGCTGCCTCAGGAGTACCGCCAGCGGGAATTTTTTATGCCGGTATTATATAAACTTTGCGAAATGGTGGCGCGAAGGCTGCGGCGCAAGGATCTTACGGGCAATGTTCTTCATTTTTTTGCCCATGACAAGCAGTGGCAGGGGTTTGGCCGGAGTTTGAAGCTGGGGTATTTTCTCCAGGACGGGAGGGAGGCCTTTTTGGAGATTGCCGGGACTTTGCGTTCGGAGTTTAGGATTCCCGACAGCGTAAGGATTATAGGCGTAACCATAGCGGGTCTGCGCCCGCGCGTTAACCAGTTGTCTTTATTCGGCGACGCGGAACGCGAGCGGAGGTTGGCGGAAGCCCTGGATAAAATTAATGATAAGTACGGCGAGTTTAGCATCAGCCGCGCCCAAATTATAAAAGCGGGGAAGGTTTTCCGCGACAGCGTGGGGTTTGGGAGGATAAAGGAGCTGTAGCATTGCCCTAATTTCTAATTACCCTACTTTATATTGATAAAACCCTGCACTTTTTTCCCGTATCCGCATTCGCAGCTGGCGGATTTCGTATTCGGTAAAGCGAGTCATTTTTTAGCCTTTGGCCAAAGTGTGTTATAATATATCTGCAAAATATTAACCCCTCCCGGGCTACTAACCTTAGAAACTAAAGGAAATATTTATGGCTGACCAAACAGAGTATAAAAAAATGCTAACCGATCTTATTCAAAAGCAAATGGTAGTTTTGGGCCCGAATATTGCCTTGGACAAAGCTAGAAAAATTCCCGGCCTGCAGGTTACCGACACGGGCGAGGTTTTAGACATGGACGGCGATCCGCAAATGGTGCTTAAAGGCGTGGCCAACGAATATATGACCTTGTCCGGTGAAATCGCGCAAATGACCTTAAATACGCTTTTGGAAAAGTATCCGACTTTGAAAGGGCTATAGAAATCAAAACTAAAGCCAGATGATCCTAAATATATTACTTATTATAGACTTTGTCATGTTGGCCGTGGTTTTGATTGGCTATATTTTTACGTCGATGCGGGAACGCAAGTTTCTGCGCCAGGAAGCCAATCAATCCCTGGAGCTGCAGCAGAAAGTTTATCAGGCGCAGGTACTCAAGGAAATAAACGATCGCATCGGTTATTCGCTCGATACCGCGAAAATCATTGATATTATTACCAGCAGCCTTGGCAGCCTTTTAGACTACGACACGGTTTCATACATGCTGCTTCACGACGACGGCAGCGTGTTATTTAAATGCCACGTCGAACGGACGGTGAACCACGAATTTATCCGTCAGGTTAAAGACAAAATGCTGCAGTCTTTTGCCGCTATCCTGGATAGCGATGTCAGGCCTCAAAAATTAGACGAAAGCATTACCGGCAATATATTGAATGACAGCCTCAATGTTAGCGTGGCGTCATTTTTTAATTTGCCCGTGGTTATTTCGGGTCGGCTTGTGGGCATGATAAACGTGGCGTCAGCGGCCAAGGGCCGCTATGGCGAAGAGCAGGCTTCTATTTTGTATACCATAACCAACCAGGCCGCAACCGCGGTCTCCAAGCTGCAAACGGTTTTGGAAAATGAAAAAGGCAAACTTTCGGCGGTTATTTATTCCTTGACCGACGGGGTTATTATGGTTGATACCGCCAATCGCCTGATGGTATACAATCCGGCGGTAAAAACCATGCTTGGCGTAAGCGGCGAGCGGGCTTTGAGCATGTTTGATATTGTAGACGGGCTGGCCGGCAAGGTAGACATTCGGACCAAAATGGAGCAGGCCGCTGCCGAGGATAAGCCGATTTTAATTAACGAGGTGTATTTGAAAGATAAGGCGCTGGAGCTGACGGTATCGCCGGTAAAAATCAGTACCGGCGAGCGTCTGGGAGTAAGCGTTCTGTTCCATGATGTGACCACGGAAAAAACTCTGGAAAAGACCCGGCAGGAATTTACGGCCATGATGGTCCATGAATTGCGCGCGCCGCTGACCGCGGTGCGCTGGTCCAGCGAATCTTTGCTCAAGAACATGGCGGCAGCGGCAGCCGGCGTGGATACGGCTAAGGTTAAAGATACGGCCGTAACCATTGAAACCGCCTCTAATAACATGCTGGAGCTCGTTAATGATTTGCTTGATGTGGCCAAAATAGAAGCCGGTAAGTTTGAATTGAATATGCAGATGTATGATTTGGTGGAGGTGGTTAAAGATCAGGTTAAGGCGTTTACGCCACAAGCCGAAGCCAAACATTTGGCGCTTAATGTGGCCGCGCCGGACAAATTTATGGTAAAATTCGATAGGGTCAGAATTTCCCAGGTTATGGGCAATTTAATAAGCAACGCCATTAAGTATACCGACAGCGGCGAAATAACGGTTAATGTGGCCGCTGACGCCGATAAAAAGGCGGAAACCGTTGGCGTAAAGGATTCCGGCATCGGCGTGTCGCACGAAGACTTGGGCCAGTTATTTTCCAAGTTTAAGCAGCTTCAAAGCGGCGATCGCAGCCGCAAGGGTACGGGCTTGGGTTTGGTGGTTAGCAAGGGCATTATCGAGGCGCATAACGGCAAAATATGGGCTGAAAGCGCCGGAGAGAACCTGGGGACGACGTTTTATTTCAGCCTGCCAATCGCTTAATTTTTAAATTTTCAATCTTTAAATTTAAATCTATGACAACCATAGTAGTCGCGGAGGATGATAAATTAATTTCCAATTCGCTTTGCGAGGCGCTAAAGACCGCCGGCTATAATCCGGTACCGGCGTACGACGGGGAAGAGGCCGTTGCCAAATGCAAGGAAGCGGTGCCCAATCTGGTGCTGTTGGATATAATGATGCCCAAGCTGGACGGGATATCGGTGCTTTGGGAGCTCAAGGCTAATCCTTCCACAGCCAACTTGCCGGTTATTGTTTTAACCAACATTGGCGACGTGGAAACTATCAGCAAAATTGTTGAGGCCGGCGCGGTGGACTATTTGCTTAAATCCGACCAATCCGTCGATGACATCATTCAGAAAGTCAAAGACGTCCTGGCGCGCAACGTGCGCCTGGCATAAGTGCGGCGGACACATGCCGATGGTGCGGATAATGCCGATCAGGCAGGATTCGTATTATCCGTGTCGTCACTATAAATCCGCATTTTGGCATCTTATAATTTTATGAAAGCTACTTTGCAAGACGGCCGCCGTTACATTCTTCGTTTTGATAAAGACGAAGAAATTATGGCCGGACTGGTCCAGTTTGCCAAGGAGGCTAATTTGCAGGGCGCGCATTTTTCCGGCATCGGCACCGCAACCACGCTTGAACTGGGTTTTTTTAACGCGTTTTTAAAAGATTACCGCCATAAGCAGTTCATAGATAATGTGGAAATTCTGTCATTATCCGGCACAATCGCCCTGCTTAATGGCGAGCCGGTTGTCCATGCTCACGGCTCGTTCGGCACCAGCGATTTTGGCGTGATCGGCGGCCATATATTCAAGCTGGTTACTCTTGCCACTTGTGAAATTTTTCTGATTGCGCTAGACCAGCCGCTCAACCGCGTTAACAATCCCGATTTTAATTTGAATTTATTCGCATAAAGTTAACGCCGATTTGCCGATTTTCTGTTTTTTTCCGATATCTGCCGATGACGTTATCCGTTACAAATCTCGTGGAAGCGGCGTCGGGGCGTCAAGCGTAATTTCTCCAGTTTGCTATTTGCGCCGCGCGATGCGCTACCGAGCAACAAACTTCGCTTTCCGGTATCGGCGGGTATCTGTGGAATGTTCATGTGTAGATGGGCATATTAAAATGGCCAAACAATTTTTTGTTATTGCTAATAACATCCGTTCGCTCTACAACGTCGGCTCGATTTTCCGCACGGCCGACGTGTTTGGCGTTACAAAAATCTATTTAACCGGCTATACGGGCACTCCGGCCAACCCGATCCACAAGAAAAAAATCGGCAAAGTAGCCTTGGGGGCGGAGGAATGGGTGCCGTGGGAATATTTTAGCTCGCCCCAGGCCGTCGTTCGTTTCCTGAAAAAACAAAAGGTGGCCATAGTCGGTCTGGAAAATAACACCGGGGCGGGGATTGTCCGCCCGAAAGCGATTGGCGCATTCAAACCAAAATTTCCCTTAGCCCTAGTACTTGGCGAGGAAGTCGGGGGGATATCCAAAACTCTCCTTAAGGCTTGCGATAAACTGCTTGAGATTCCCATGGCCGGTAAAAAAGAAAGCCTGAATGTGTCCGTAGCTTTCGGGATTGCGGCTTACGCTTTAACGCGGTAGTTTGACCGCTGCCTGGCGTCGGCATATGCCAGCTTTTAGCTCCGGTTAAAGTTTTACTATAGAAGAAAACAAAGAAAAACATAACTTTGGATGGCCTTGGCGGCTATGGTTGCCGGTGATTTTAAAGGGCAGAGGATCGTTGAGATAACCTGGGAATCAGGATCGGATCCATGGAGGCGGCCGGGTACAGATTAAACTGCGCCTTGATAATCTTGCTTACTGTTTTGAATTAATCGAACTTCAAAAGCGGGACAGTTTCTTGAAAAAGAAGGCCGGCGGGAAGAGTTAAATTTTATCTTATTTAAATCCCACTTAACAGTGGGTTTTTTTGAAATTTTGTTTTTTTGTGGTGTAATTAAAGTTTTTTTGGCGTCAGTAAAAGATTAGGAAAACTCTGTGGATAGATAAAAATTAGGTTTTTATTTTTATTATAAAATGATTGAATTTAGGGAGTTTTTTCAAACTTTGGCGTAAGTTTAAAAGGTTTGACCCGTGGAAATAGGTGGAGTATAATAACTATGAAATGGTAAAAAGTGGATAAAAGTGGGGACAAGTGGTAAGTCTGGTGGATAATTTTTACCCCACTTTTGTTCAATAAATTAAGGGCTTCCGGCCCGAAAGGGCCGGGAGCCGCTCCAACCGATTAAAAAATTTATCAACAGCGGATAATTATCCGAATCAACCCGCTGACATTGCGTCAGCGTGTAGATCCGCGTAAAGAATCCGCTGGCGGCCAGCGACGAATATGTTTATAGGCGAATACCAGGCAAATATCGACGACAAAGGCAGGATTGCCATACCGGCCAAGTTTCGCGGCCAGCTTAAGGCCAAAGTGGTGGTCACGCGCGGTTTGGACAACTCCCTTTTTTTATACAACGTCGACGAATGGAAAAAGCTCGCGGAAAAGTTGGCTAGTCTCCCGATTTCTACCGCCAACACCAGAGCTTTTTCCCGTCTGATGTTGGCCGGAGCCATGGACTGCGATGTTGACAAGCAGGGGAGAATTATCATTCCCGGATATTTGCAGGAGTTCGCCAAGATCCGGAAAAAAATCGTATTTGCCGGATTGTACAATCGCATTGAAATCTGGAGCGAAGAACTTTGGGCCACTTACAAACAGCAGACGGAAAAAGAAAGCAATAATATCGCGGAGCAATTGGGAAGCTTGGGGGTGTAAGAAGTTAAAATTGCAAAAATCAAAATGGAAAATAACAATATAAAATTTAAAATGAAACCGCAAGTTTTATTTTTTGTATTGCCATTTTGATTTTTGATATTTGCATTTTACATTAATGAATTATGAACACACTCCGGTTTTACTTCATGAAGTTCTTCGGTATCTTGACCCTCGCCCCGGCCAGAATTTTGTCGACGCGACACTGGGCGGCGGCGGATACACTTCGGCAATTTTAAACAAGACAGCGCCGGATGGAAAGGTATTGGCCGTAGATTTGGATCAAGACGCATTAGAGAATTTCATCCGCCAGCCGGCGGATCAGGTTCCCAATTTTAAAGGCAGGGTTATACTCGTTCACGGGAATTTCGCGCAAATTGACAAGCATGTCATCAGAAGCCGGTTTGCGGATATTCAGGGCATAGTGGCGGATCTTGGCTTGTCGTCGCACGAGCTGGAACAACGCGGCATAAGTTTCCAAATCGACGGGCCGCTTGATATGCGGTTCGACCGGGGCCAAGAAATAAAAGACGCCAGATTGGTGGTTAACGATTATTCGCCCGCGGAGCTGCATAAGATTTTTCGGGAATACGGCGAGGAGCCGTTTACCGCACAGATTGTGAAAAATATCATTAAAGCAAGAAATCAACACCAAATTGCCCGAACCGGAGAACTGTACGAAATCATCAAAGAGGCTTTGCCTAAGCCGCTAAAGCACAAGGCGGCCGATAGCGCCCGCAGGGTGTTCCAGGCATTGCGCATTGAAGTTAACCAGGAGCTGCGCAGCTTGGAAGAGTTTCTGCCCCGCGCGTTCGATATTTTGGCTCCCGGAGGCCGTCTGGCGGTGGTTTCGTTCCATTCGCTGGAAGACCGGATGGTCAAACAATATTTTAGCGGTTTGAGCAAGGGCTGCGTTTGCCCGCCCGATTTCCCCCAGTGCGTGTGCGGCCGTAACCCCCAGGGCAGAGTTCTC
>JAJYJE010000016.1:9451-11373 GCA_021789715.1 bacterium
CGAAAAAGCCGGTTACGGCTTCGGCCGCGGAACTTGCCGCCAATTCCCGCAGCAAGCCGGCAAAACTGAGGGTGATAGAAAAAATATAAACAAAAAATCATAATGAATACTCTTACGTCCCGCGAAGCGGGATCCGGCACTGCCGGAAAAATAAAAATCAAAAGCAAGCCCGTGCCTAAACAAAAAATCAAAATTAAGATAAAAAAGTAACCTTATGTCGACGAAAACCCTCGCGTTGCATAGCATATTTAACTTTGCCCCGCGCCGCCAGGCCGCATCCGCCGGTTACCGGCACGCCGCCAAGCCGGCGCCGTGGCAGCCTTGGGCTGCCGGAATTTTGGCGGTTGCCAGTTTGGTCTTGCTGGTAAGTTATTTGGTATCGGTCAATAGCTACGCGGCGACGGGGTACCAAATTAAGCGGCTGCAGGTTCAGTTGAGCGCTCTGAATGACCAGAACCAAAAAATGACCGTTAAAGTGGCGGAAGTTTCTTCTATGGTCGATATCCAGAGCCAGGTACTGGGCGCGGATTTTGTTCCGGCGGGCACGCCGACCTTTTTGCAAGCCAATCAGATAAGCATGAGATAGCTATAAGCTACCGATTCGCCGCCCACTGCGGACCTGCCTGCTTATGCCAATGGTAAAATGCAGATGGGGATTGCCGGTCGTATTATTCCTCAATCTCCATCGCGGTACTGCAAACGATACCGCCGGTACGCGCCCGCATATCAGCATCACATTATTATGGTCTCCCCACGCAAAGACATCTTTTATTCCCGAATGGCCGTTTTGACGGTTTTTTTGTTGCTGGCGTTTGGAGCGATCGTCTGGCGCCTGTTCAATCTGGAGGTGGTTCATGGACAGGAAGCGCGGGAACAGGCCGAAGCGCAGCACAGTGTTTATCAGAAGCTCCTCGCCTCGCGGGGGGAAATTGACCTGATTGACAAGCTCACGCTCGATGCCATTCCCGTGGCCGTGGACACTAAACAGTACCTTGTTTATGCCGTTCCCCAGGATATCGAAAACTCCCAGGTAACGGCTAACGCGCTGGCCCAGGTTTTGAATCTGCAGGCAAGCGATATTTTAAGCAAAATCACGGATCAAAACCGAAAGTATGTTCCGTTAAAAAAACAGTTGAGCGAAGCCGAACAAAAACAGATAGCGGATTTAAAACTGCCGGGGATTTATTTGGATTCCGAGGACGCCCGCTTTTACCCCCAAGGCAATTTATTGGCTCAGGTTTTGGGCTTTGTGGGTTATAATAATCAGAATCAAAAAATGGGGCTTTACGGCCTGGAGCGGTATTTTAACAAAGAACTGGCCGGAACTAACGGGTCGTTGTATGAAGAAAAGGATACCAGCGGGGCCTGGATTTTTGGCGCTAACCGCGAAGAAACGCCGGCGGTGGACGGCGTTAATTTGGTGCTGACTATAGACAAGACAATTCAGTTCGAAGCGCAGAATTTGCTGCAAGACACGGTTACCAAACACGGCGCGGACAGCGGCAGTATTATAGTCGCGGATCCTAAAACGGGCGCGATTTTGGCCATGGCCGATTACCCCGATTTTAATCCGAACAATTTTGGCCAGGTAACGGATCCGACGGTGTTTTATAACCAGGCGACAACCGGAAATTTTGAACCGGGTTCGACTTTTAAAGCCATTACCATGTCCGGAGCTTTGGACGAAAATAAAATAACGCCCGATACCACATATACGGATACGGGGGAGGTTAAAGTCGACGGTTACACAATAAAGAATGCCGAGCCCGGGGGCCGCGGTGTTCAAACTATGACGCAAGCTTTGGATTTTTCCCTGAATACCGGCGCGATTTTTGCAGAAAATCTTTTGGGCAACGCGGATTTTCTGAAATACGTTAAGGCGTTCGGGTTCGGCAAACCGACCGGAATTGAACTGCCGGAAA
>JAJYJE010000017.1 GCA_021789715.1 bacterium
GTCGATGCAGCGCCGCTCGAGGGGACTGGCTTCAACAGTCCCCCCGTATCCATATGCTGGAGAAAAAACGGCGGGATGGCCAGGGCTCGTGTTTCTCCCAAAGCCAATTTAGCCTGTGATAAAATACGCCGGCAAGACAGTCTTATAATGTATGAGAGGAGTATAAATCCCCGAAAATATAAACAAAATCGCATGACAAACAATATACCATAGAGGAGGATATCAACTATGGCAACGGTTATCCTGGTCGTGGACGATGATCCGCTGGTGAGAAACGTCGTAATGAACATGCTGGGAGCTGCTGGATACAAGACGCTTGGCGCCTGCAGCGGCAAAGAAGCTCTTGAGATCAGCAGCAACTACTCCGGCGAGATCGATTTGGTTATCACGGACATTACCATGCCCGAAATGGACGGCCTGGAGCTGGCGCATAAAATGCGCCAAGGGAGGCCGCTAATTAAAATTTTAACCATGTCCGGCCGCGACTCTTCCAAAGTCAAAGCCGGCAGCCATTCGCTGCCGTTCCTGCAAAAACCGTTCCGGTACCAGCCGCTAATCGACAAGGTAAGAATAGTTTTGCAAAATGAATAAAGATTACCTTGCTACGAGCAGGTTGATAAAAGCTCCCGCATCGTTCGCGGCACGGCAGCACTGGCGCTGGCCAACTGGCAGCGCTTTTAATTAAAACCCCGGTTTGTTGTCAAGGCCAAAAAAATATGGTTTACTTAAAGAGATGAAACTGCCCAAACTATTTTTTGTATTCTTAATAATCGCCCAGGCCGTCATTACCGCCGGGCATTTTTTGCTTTACCAGGCATTGATATTCTTTTTTCCTTTTTTCGCCCGGCATTGGCTGGCATCTTTAATTGCGCTCATGGCTTTATCGGTCAGCTTTTTGGCGGCTTCCGTATTCGACTTTAAAAGCGAAAACGAATTCCTGCGCGGGATCTATATTATTGCCTCAGTTTGGGTACCAACATGGTTTTACTTGCTGCTCGCTGCCGCGCTGTCATCCATACTTTATCTTTTAGACCCGGGGATTGCGCTTACCGCCATTGCCACTCCGATTTTCCTTATGGCTGCAGTGGTAGTGGTTTATGGCATCGTTAACGCACGCTATGTTCGCATTGTCCGCTTTACCGCCAAGTTGCCAAATCTGCCGGAATACTGGAAGGGCAAAACCGCCGTTCTTGCCAGCGATCTCCATTTGGGCCACATCTTACGCGCGAGCTTCGCAGCCGCGCTAGTAAGCCGCATTAATGCCCTAAAACCGGACATGGTTTTAATTCCCGGCGATTTTTTTGACGGCGTGCACACGGATTTTCCCGGCTTAGCCGCGCCGTTCAAAAATTTGCGGGTAAAACACGGGACTTATTTTTGCAGCGGCAACCACGAACAGTTCGCTGGAATGGAAAACTGTGAACGGGCTTTGCGCGACATTGGCATCACCATTTTAGACAACAACAAAACGGAAATCGCGGGTCTGCAAATTGCCGGCCTGGGATATGCCGCGCGGCAAACCGACGCGGATATCGCGTCAGCTCTTAACTCCCTGTCTCTCGACCCGCACCGCCCCAGCATTTTACTTAAACATGTCCCAGACAAAATTCCGGCCGTTGCCGCGGCCGGTATTAATTTAATGCTTTCCGGGCATTCCCATGATGGACAAATCTGGCCCGGTTCGCTGGTTACCAACAAAGTTTGGAAAGGCTTTGGCTACGGCTTAAAAAAATTCGGGCAAATCCTGGTCTACACTTCCAGCGGCGCGGGCACCTGGGGGCCGCCCGTGCGGACTTTCACCAAAGCCGAAATCGTACAGATTACGTTTGAGTAACCAATTTAATCCAAATACCGGTCATATGTAATCTCCGGCTGCGGCAGTTTAGCCATTGCTTGTCGCAGTTTCGGGGGTATTTTTTTAATTGTACGCTCTACCGCCGCACGCGCCGCGGCCGGCTCAAAATTTTTATCAACATACCGCAAAAAATCCCACAGCACTTTCGCGTCATCGTACGCCCGGTGACGGCGTTTGCAACTAAAATCAAATCGCCGCACCAGCGCGTCCAGACTGTGCTTTTTGTACTGCGGAAACAGCGTGCGCGACAGCCTTACCGTGCAGAGTGACGGCATGGCAAAACCCCAACTCAAGCGCTGAAATTCGTGCTTTACGAAAGCATAGTCAAAACTGCTGTTATGCGCCACGAACACGGCATCTTCAAACAAGGGAAAAATTTCCTCCGCCAGCTCGGCAAACACCGGCGCCCGGTCGACCTGCCTCTGGCTGATGCCGGTGATCGACGAAATAAACGCCGGAACGGCGCGCTCGGGATTGACCAACGATTTAAAAGTTTGCGCAATGTCACCGTGCTCGACGCGAATAATACCAAGCTCAATTACCCGGTTAAGCATCGGGCTGCCGCCGGTAGTTTCCACATCAACAATAGCATAATTCCGGGAAAACATAGTTCCCTTATTATACAAAATTTTGGAACAAATTCCCAAAAAATTCAGAAAAATAAAAACTTCCCGAGATTTTGGGAAGTTTTTCAAACCGGCTAACGAATGCCGCCCTGAGTAACCGTGTGCACGCCGGGCGGCAAAGATCCAACCTGGGTGCCGATACAAAAAGTGAATGTGTAGTTATTTACCGGGCCGCCGCCTGTTCCCTCAATCTGATAATCATTAGCGGTAGCGCTGCCATAAGAACCGGTACAGCCCGGATCAGCCGGAACCGGCGCAATTGGCAATGAAGACAGGTAATTCGGGACAAGCCCCGGATAAGTGGACGACGAAAGCACGCCCCAGTTGCCGGGGGTGAGGGTATTTGTGGGATAGCTTTGATGCTCATTAAAGTACAGCTCAAGCCCTTTGAGCAACTGGTTCATATCCGCCACCCGCTTGGCATCGCGAGCCTTCAAGCGGGCCTGGCTTAACGCGACCAAGACTACCGAGGCCAATAAACCGATGATGGCAATAACTACCAACAATTCGATTAAAGTGAAACCGAAACAGCGGTTCGGGCTTATTTTTTTATTTTTTCTCAACATCGTTCAGATAATAATCCCAATGGAAGCTTTCTTTTTGTATTTTGTTTCCTGTTTGTCGGCGCTCAGCGGCGCTTCTGTATATAATTATAGCACAACCGGAAATAAACGTACGGCCGGCAAGCAAAACGTGCCTCTTTCGGCCCTACTGGATAATTTTGTCCACAATTCCGTATTTTTTCGCCTCGTCTGCGGTCATAAAGTAGTCGCGGTCGGTATCCGTCTCAATCTTTTTGATAGGTTGGCCGGTATGCTGGCTCAAAATCTGATTGATCTGGTTCTTGATGCGCAACATTTCGCGCGCCTGAATTTCCACGTCTTTTTGCTGGCCTTCCACCCCGCCCATAACCTGATGGATGAGCACGCGGGCGTTGGGCAGGCTGTAGCGCTTGCCTTTGGCGCCGCAAGCCAGCAGCACCGCGGCGGCGGAGGCCGCCTGGCCGACGCATATAGTGGAAACATCGGCTTTAACGTGCTGCATCGTGTCGTAAAGCGCCATAGCCGATGTTACGCTGCCGCCCGGAGAATTAATGTAAAGCTTAATATCCTCCTTGCTGTTCTCGGCGTCCAGGAACAGCAATTGGGCGATTACGGTATTGGCGACGGCATCGTCAATCGGTTCACCGAGAAAAATAATCCGCTCCTTAAGCAAACGGGAGTAAATGTCATAGGCGCGCTCGCCAAGCGGTGACTTTTCAATTACCATTGGTACTAATGGCATAGATTTCAAGTTAACAAGATAACAATTTAACAATTAATAGCGTACTGTTAACTTGTTATATTGTTTAATTGTTAAATCGTCTTATTCTTCCTTCGCTTCTTCCGCCGCGGCATCAATCGATTCCTGCTTGCCCTCCGCAGCTTCAGCGGAGGAGGACTCGACAGCGCCTTCCGGAGCCGCTTCGACTTCGCCTTCCCTAGGCTCGGCCTGCGTTTCCGACGAAGCGCCCTCGATCTTTTCGCCGTTAATATCGATTTTCCAGCCGGTCAGGCGGGCTGCCAGGCGGACATTCTGTCCGGCCTTGCCAATGGCAAGCGACAGCTGGTCCTCCAGTACGCCGACCTTGGCTTCTTTACTCTCTTCGTCGAGTTGGACATTTAAAATCTTGGCCGGCGACAAGGCATTGGCGATAAATTTTACCGGATCCTCGCTCCATTCAATAATGTCTATCTTCTCGCCGCCAAGCTCGGCCATTACCGTCTGGACGCGGCTGCCTTTTTGGCCGACGCAGGAGCCGATGGGATCAACTCCGTCCTGATTGGAAAACACCGCTATTTTTGAGCGGGAACCGGCTTCGCGGGCCACCGCCTTAATTTCCACGCTGCCATTGTATATTTCCGGCACTTCCAGTTCAAACAACTTGCGCACCATATCCGGATGGCTGCGCGACAAAGTAATCTTCGGCCCCTTGGTAGCAGGCTCGACATGGAGTATTAAAACCTTGACCCGCTGTCCTATGGAATAATTTTCGTTGCGAATCTGTTCGCTCGGGAACAGCACGCCAGTGGCTTTGCCTAAATCCACCAGAATAGTGTCGCCCTCAACGCGCTGCACAATACCGTTCTGGAGCGTCCGTTCCTTGGACTTGAAATCCGAAAACTGGGCGTTGCGCTCGGCTTCGCGCAATTTTTGTATAATTACCTGTTTGGCGGTCTGGGCCGCGATGCGGCCAAAGCTGGTACCCTGCTTGGGGGTAACCTCAGTCACAATTTCATCGCCCGCCTTGTAACTTTTCTTAATATCCCGGGCCGTTTCGAGATCGATAAATTTTTGAGGATCCTCTTCCGCCTCTTCCGGCGTAGCCACTACCGTCTTCACGTCATAAACTTTCGTTCCCATGGTTTCGGGGTCAAACTTGACCACTATATTCTGGTTCTTCTGGCCGTAATCCTTGCGGAAAGCCGCGGCCAACGACGCCTCAATCATGGAAATGAGTTCAGCGCGTGAAATACCTTTTTCTTCCGCTAACTGGTCTAACGCTTGCTCTAACTGTTCGTTCATAACGATACTCGGAGGGAAAGACCCCAGCAAAACCGTCGGGATTTTCCCCTTCCGACGCTCGCTAAAGCTCGCTGCCTCCCCTTTCCTAAAGGTTGCCTCGGCTGCGACGTGAAGTCGCCGGCCTCGGCTCTGTACTATTTAATTGTCAAAGCGGGAGAGGGGATAAAAAAACGACGAGCATCGCTCATCGGTTCAATTCCAATCCTCAACTGCATTCGGGATAATTTTAACATTCCTGGAAATTTTGTCAAGCGCGCAGTCCGGCAAATACTTGGCCGGCCCGGCTTCCACTTGGCGCAGGCGGGTAAAATCCTCAATAATAATCGAGCAGACATCTATTTGCGGCCTGAATTCCCGGTATTTTGGGTGCGTTAACAAAAAGATTTTTACAGCTTTTAGCAACTTAACTTGCTTAAACCGATTGACCGCTTCGGCGGGCGTGCCGTGCCGGCCTTTCTCTTCGGTTCGGGTTTTAACTTCAACAAAGATTATATTATGTTTATCCGCGACTACCAGATCTATCTCCCCAGCCCGCTTGCCCTTATCGTTAAAAAAATTTGCCGCCACAATTTTGCAGCCACGGTTCCTATACTCGATTTGTGCCAACCGCTCGCCCAGCTGGCCAAGGGTCAAGGGTTCGGAAGAAACCGGTAAAAGCCGATTCAACATAGTTTTACGTCTTGCTGCTATTTCGGCAAGTATCTTAACTTAACCTGCTCTTTCTCCCATACCTGTTTTTCCGAAGTATAGTGCCGGAGCATGCGCTTGCCTAAAACGGCCAGCCAAACAAGCCCTATCAGCAGCCCCAATAGCGCGACAAAGTGGCTGCCGAAAAAATTGATTTCTTCGTAGCGAAAACCGTACCAGACTAGCTCCCAAACGCCGACGGTCAAAAGCAAGTCGAACATTTGGCTGCGGTATTTCCTGTCCACCGGGCTAAGAGCGGTCACGGCGGCAATCTTGAGTACTATTGCCAGCGCCAAAGCGGTGGCCCCGAGCAGCGGAAATAGCTTGTCGGACCGGGTCATCATTATAGTGTCAACATAAAACAAGTAACGGGGTGAGACGAGTTTGGCAAAGTTAAACATTGCGTAATACGAATAAATTAATATATGTGAATCCGCAGATTCGTAACGTTATTACTATTTTTCGAACAACACAGCGTAATGGTAGCCGTCGGCCTGGAGTTCTTTAATCTTGCGCAAGCCGGCTTGCATAAGCATAATTTCCAAAGCCTGCTGTTCAATGCGGCGTTCCAGCGGCGGCCCAAAAGGGGTGGCGGTGCGTGTCCACTCTACGGCAACCACGCGGCCGCCGGCTTTTAAAATTCGGTAAATATTCTTGATAAGCGAGTCCTTTTGGCTGATCTCATGAAGAATATTGCCAACAATTACCAAGTCGCAGGAATTTTCGGAAATATTCAGCAACGGCTTAGTAAGGTCGGCTTTAACAACCCGCACATTCTTGTAGCCGAACTGGTTGGCAATGGATACCGTGGCTGCTAATTTATTTTCCACCACATCTACGGCATACACCGTACCTTGCCCGCCAACCATCTGCGCGGCCGGCAGCACGTAAAAGCCATTGCCGCAGCCTAAATCGGCTACGGTCTGCGCCTGCATCAGCCCGGTCTGGGCGACTACTAGAGACGGATTAATAAAATGAGCCATTTTTATTTTTGCTTAGTAAGACTCGTTATCCTAATTCCAACAAGGCCTATGACTCTTGATACAGCTTTTCTATTTTTGCCGCTTTCCCATCTGACCCAGCTTCCGCTATCACCCCGTTTACCTGTGCCACGCCTTCTTCTTCCGGCTCGTTTTTAAACTTTACGGTTGGGTCTAAAAATTTCTTAAGGGCGTTTTCTTTTTTAACGCCAAGTACGGAATTGAGCGCGCCCGTCATGCCAACATCGCTAATATAGGCGGTTCCAGACGGCAAAATCCGGGCGTCAGCCGTGGGCACGTGAGTATGAGTACCGAAAACTGCCGTTACCCGGCCGTCAGCGTAGAACCCAAAGGCGATCTTTTCACTGGTGGCCTCGCTGTGGAAGTCCACTATTATTATATCACCTTTTTGTGCCTGGTCTGTCAAGAGCCTATCCAACGCCAAAAAAGCATTGGAAATATCGCCATTAAACTGGTTTTCCATAAACACCGTGGCGTTGAGGTTAAGCACCAGGAATTGCTGATGATAAATCCCTAATTTCTTCCCCTTCTGCAAAGGGGCGGAACTCTGTAATTCCCCTTCTTTTTCCCAAGAGGGGGGCAGGGGCAGTTCTTTACTAAACCGATAATACCCATGTCCCGGCAAATTCCCTTCAAAATTCGCCGGCCGGATCAAATTGGGATATTTGCCAAAGCACTCTTTCGACAGGTCGCCCTTGTCAAACACGTGGTTACCCGACGTATAAACATCGATCCCCAATCCCTCGATCTCCCGCATAGTATTTATGGTCACGCCTTTACCGTGGGCCATATTCTCCACATTGACGATGGTGACGTCAGGCCGATACTTTTCCTGCCATTGGGGCAAGACCTGGCGCAACGCCGCGCGCCCGGGCTTTCCCACCACATCGCCAACGAAAAGAATTTTAATCACGAATAATTTTCAATTTTCAGTTTTTAGTTTTCAATGTCTAAAACAAAGAAAATGGAAGTTGAAAATTGTTAAATGAAAATTTATCTGGCGTACTCCACCACCCGCGTTTCGCGGATGACATGGACTTTAATTTCTCCCGGAAACTTCAATTCCTGCTCCAACCGGTTGGCGATATCGCGGGCCAATTTTTGACAGGCGTAATCGTCCAATTTTTCCGGCTTGACGAACACGCGGATTTCACGGCCGCCCTGTATAGCATACGTCTTTTCCACGCCTTCAAAACTGTTAGCAATAGCTTCCAGGTCGCCTAAACGCTTTAAATAATTCTCCAACGTGTCCTTGCGGGCGCCAGGGCGGGCGCCGGAAATGTTATCGCAGGCATCCACGATTATGGCTTCCACGCTCTGGGCGGCCTCGGCTTTACCTGTTACGTCGGTATCGGCATGGTGGCTGGTTATGGCTTCTATAACCCGCTGGTCAAGATTGAATTTTTCAGCCACTTTCCTGCCGAGCTCCACATGCGTGCCTTCCAAATCCTGGTCGAGCGCTTTGCCGATATCGTGAAGCAAGCAGCCTTGCTTGGTAATTTGCACGTCAGCGCCGATTTCTTCGGCTATAAGCGCGCCGATCTTGGCCATTTCCATGGAATGGCGCAATATATTCTGGCCGTAAGAAGTTCGAAAAATCAAGCGGCCGATCAAATGGACCAATTTGGGCGGAAAATTGGTAATACCCAGCTCGTATACCGCCTGCTCGCCGGCCTGCTTTATTTGTTCGTTAATTTCGGCCTTGCTTTTTTCATACGCCTCCTCAATGCGAGCGGGGTGGATGCGGCCATCGGCCAGCAACTTTTCCAAAGTCAGTTTGGCAACATGGCGCCGGATGGAATTAAAACCGCTAATAACCACCGTGTCGGGCGAATCGTCAATCAGGATTTCCACGCCCATCATCTGCTCGAAAGCGCGGATATTGCGGCCTTCTTTGCCAATAATACGGCCCTTCATTTCCTCATTGGGAATCTGCACTACCGTCGTAGTCACTTCCGCCGTTACTTCGCTGGCCACGCGCTCAATTGCCTGGGCCACAATGTTCCGGGCGTCGCGCTCCGCGGTTTCATGAGCTTGATCTAGCAGCTTTTTATGGAGAGCGACCATATCGTCCTTAACCAGCCGTTCCGCGTTCTCCAGCAAAACTTTGCCGGCTTCTTCCCGCGTCATCCCCGCGATCTTTTGCAAATTTTCCAATTGTTTGGCGCGTAGCTGCTGCACCTCTTCCTGAACTTGTTTAATCTGGGACGTGCGAGTTTCAACATCCTGCTTCTGCCGGTCGAGTTGATTGGCTTTTTGGTCTAATTCCTTTTCCTTACGGTCAATCCGTTCCTCAAACCGGACAATTTGAGCACGAAAATCGGCTTCCTGTTTTTTTGCCTGGTCTATAATTTCCAGGCTGCGGGATTTGGCTTCCAATAAAATTTCTTTTTCCCGATTTTTAGCTTCCTCCAAAATCTTTTCGGCCCTGGCTTCGGCGCTGCCGACTTTTTTACCGGCCAAGCTCTGCCGGATCAAATAGCCTATGGCGCCCCCGACCACCAGTCCGATAGCTGCGTAAACTGCAATCATAAAATTACCTTACGGCCGCAAACGCAAGGCGGAGGAAAGTTTACAGCAAAACAGCCGAAAGCTGGAACGCTTTTGGCTTAATCAAATACTTCTTGCACTGAAGATGCTCGATTGTTACCGAATCCTAAGGAAGAAAAAGTAACAAAATTCACTCTTGTAGCTGACAGAAGTTGCATATAAACTTGCACCCGTACCCTGAATGTGCGGAAATTAATCAATAGATTCAAGTAGCTTTAATTTACCATAGTTTGATTAAGTTGTCAAAGACGGTTATAATTGGATTAAACGTCAAAGATAAAAGAAAATTAAAACAATCCAGAACTACGGAAATTCATCCGGATTGATTCCGGATTGTAAAGGATTTTATGAAGTACGCACTCCCCCCGCTCCCGTATGAGTATGGAGCGCTCGAGCCCTATATCGACGCCAAGACAATGGAGATTCATTACACCAAGCACCACCAGGCTTACGTGGACAAACTCAATGCCGCAGTGGAAAAATATCCGGAGCTGCAAGGCCGGCCGGTAGAGGAATTGTTAGCGGATATCGCCAACTTGAAAGTCGACGAGATTGACCGCACGGCCATCCGCAACCACGGGGGCGGACACTTTAACCACTCACTGTTTTGGAAGTATCTGGATCCGAGCAATAAAAAAGACGAGCTGATGGTAAAGGAAATTATTTCGACATTCGGATCAATTGAGGATTTCAAAAAACAATTCGGTGACAGCGCGGCCAAGCTGTTCGGCAGCGGCTGGTGCTGGCTGGTGAGGAACGGCCAGACTTCCAAACTCGAGATAAAAAACTTCCCCAACCAGGACGCGCCGATAATGACCGGCCTCCAGCCAATCTTCGGCCTGGACGTCTGGGAACATGCCTACTACCTGAAATACCAAAATCGGCGGCCGGAATACATTGAAAACTGGTGGAAGGCGCTTAAATTGATTTAAGTTTCCAGATTAAAAATTTAAAATATTACCTATAAAAAGAACCGGACCTGACACGCGCTTGGCGTTTAAGGCCCGGTTTTGTTAGGCGGAGACGCGCCTTCGCTATTCTCGGGCAAGGCCGGCTTGCTGCAACCAAATCTGAAGAGCAGGGTCTTTGTGCTGAACGTGCTGGCCTTTCCTGCCGCCGCCGATGTAGCTTCGGAATTCTTCCTGAAGCAGGAGAAAACCCTTGCTGACTTCGGACTGCAGGCTTCTCAAAGCGGCGAGATCGTCAGCGCTCATTGCGTTTTGGTTGTCGAGCCGCCAGTGAGCCAGCCGTGATATCCACTCGCTCTTCTTCTTTTCGACCTCGTAGTATTTGGCCCTGATCGATTCGTCCCCACGCCGCGGCGCGAGAACAATAGCTTCGCTGGTTTCCTGAAAGCTGCACAAAAGCAGCTTAGCTTCTTGCGCAAAGATTGCGATTGTCTCCACTTTTTAATCCCCCTTCTATTTCGGTCTCTGACCGAGAATTTTTTTGGCGCACCGGCGTGTGCCAAAAAATCAAACGGCCAATGGACTCGCCTTCGCCTAAAGCTACGGCGGATTGTTTCCTATATTTGAAAATTAAGGTAAATAAAAACCGCCAATTAATGGCGGTGAAAAAATAAATAATACTCCCCCAAATTATTCCGGTTCTTACGGTACTGATTGTCGGTAAATTGTTGCATATCTTTACTGATAATAACAAAAGTGAAATTTTTGTCAACCCGCTGTCCTGTGTAAAAACCGGTTGGCCGCCAATACGACTTAAGCTATACTAAGCTTATGAAAGGCTATATCAAAAAAAACTTGCCGCTAATAGCCGGCTTGTCTCTGCCGGTGGTGATGATAATCGCCGTGGCAGCGGCCATATACTTACCCCGGTTCTACGCGCCCAAACCGTCCTACAACTTTATTTATTTCAGCTTTGGCAACGGCCCTTACGCCCTGAACTCCACCTATACCGTCGTTAACGGGCGAATTGCCAACCCTCAAAACAACTATCCTCCGCCGATTTATAATCCTACAACCGTGACTGCGCCGCAGCTTTACGAATACAACGCCCAAAGCGGCAAAGCCACGCCGATATCTTTTCAGCAGGAGATCGGA
>JAJYJE010000018.1 GCA_021789715.1 bacterium
CCGCGCCTTTCCGAGTTTTGATGAGCCGGCGCATAAAGCTGTTTTTGAAATCAGCCTGGTTATACCTGAGCACCTTGCCGCGGTTTCCAATACCATCCCGGCCGAGATTATTGAACACGCGCCAGGTTATAAGTTGGTGCGCTTTGAGCCGACGCCGAAAATGTCCACATATTTGGCGGCGTTCATTGTTGGCGACCTGGAATATGTGGAGGCAAAAACTAAGGATGGAGTGGCGGTGCGCGTCCATACCGTACCCGGAAAAAAACAACAAGGCAAATTTGCCCTAAATTGCGCGGTCAGATGCCTGGAATTCTACAATCGCTATTTCGATATCCCGTACCCCCTGCCTTCGCTCGATATGATCGCCCTACCCGACTTTTCTTCGGCGGCCATGGAGAATTGGGGAGCGGTAACTTACCGCGAATCTGCGCTTCTGGTGGACGAAGACAAGACCTCCGCAGCCACTAAAGAATGGATAGCTATTGTCATCGCCCACGAATTGTCACACCAGTGGTTCGGCAATCTTGTGACCATGGAATGGTGGACTCACTTATGGCTTAACGAAGGTTTTGCCAGCTATATGGAAAATTTGGCGACTGACAAGCTTTTTCCCGAATACCGCATTTGGGAGCAATTCGTGTCCGATAGGTTTGCCGCAGCTCTGCGCCTGGACGCCCTTAATACCACCCACCCCATTGAAGTAGAAGTCCGCCACCCCGATGAAATCAGCGAGATTTTTGACGAAGTCAGTTACAGCAAAGGCTCAAGCGTAATCCGGATGCTGGCCGCGTATTTGGGCGAGAAAGATTTCCGCGACGGTTTGCGCCTTTATTTGAAAAAACATTCCTATGCAAACGCCTCCACTATCCATCTCTGGCAAGCTTTCGAGAAAATTAGCGGCAAACCGGTGGCTAAAATCATGCGCAATTGGACCAGTAAGCCCGGCTACCCGTTAGTTTCTTTGGATATAAAAAAAGAAACGGCAAAAGAACTTGAGTTAAAAATATCCCAACAGCGGTTTTATTCCAGCGAGGCTTCTCGTAAAGCCAGCCGCGACCATACTATCTGGCAAATACCCATTAGTGCCATGACCGTAGCGAAAAAAGAGGTTAACCAATACCTGTTGCCGGATGCCCAAAAAGTATTTAAGGCCTATGCCGCTGACCGGTTAAAAATAAACGCCAACGAAACGGGATTTTATAGGGTAAGTTACGGTGGCGCTTTGCTGGCTAAATTAAGCGGAGCCGTGGCTAAAAAACAGCTGGGACCGATCGACCGCTTGGGGATTGCCCGCGATTTGTTTGCCTTGGCTAAAACCGGACTGGTGCCCACAGTAACCGTATTGCAATTTTTAGAAAATTACCGCAACGAGGACGATTATATTGTTTGGGCGGAAATAGCCGGCGGTTTGGGGTCTTTGGATGCTTTGCTGTTTGGCCGGCCTTATTATGAAGAATTCCGCAAGCTTGCCCGCGATTTGTTTATGCCCATAGCCCTAAAACTCGGCTGGCAGGCAAAACCTCGGGACAGCCATACTGCCATTCTCCTGCGCAGCTTGGCGCTGAGCCAGGCCGGCTATTACGGCGATGCCGAAGTAATCAAACAAGCGCAAACAATGTTTCAAAACCCGCAGCGTATCCCGGCGGATTTGCGCGGCACCGTATACGGCATTGCGGCAAGGAACGGCGGCCCGGCCGAACACAGAAAATTCATCAGTTTACACCAAAAAGAAACGCTGCATGAAGAGCGCAACCGCTTGGCGGCTGCTTTAACCAGGTTTACGGATAAGTCTTTATTGCAAAAGTCTCTTGATTATATGCTCTCTAAGCACATTCGCGCCCAGGACGCGCCGCTGGTTATTGCGACTTCTTATTATAACAACCACTGTCGCGAACTCACCTGGAAATTCGTGCAAAAACACTGGCCATATTTTGTTAAACGCTATGGGGAAGGGTTAAAAATGCTGCCGCGATTAATCAAGCCCCTGGAGAGTTTTCATGACAAAGCGCATTTCGGCCAAGTAAAAAAATTCTTTAAAAACCATCCAGCGCCCGGTTCGGAACGCACGCTGCGGCAGGCACTGGAAGGATTGGAAGCCAACATGCTCTGGCTTAAACGCGACGGCAAAACCATGGGTGAGTTTTTTGGCCGGAATTAGCGCCGCCTCCCGATCTTAATTAAGATGGAATTTCAAATATTCTCCAAATATCCCCGATTAAAATACGGCCTTTCCCAAAAAGCCGACGGTCCGATGAAACTGGGTATTATGGGGAGCGAGGCTAATCGTTCCCGCTTTTTTGAGGCCGTCGGTGCCGATAAGGTGGCGTCGGCGGAAATTTGCCACGGCAGGAGTGCGCCCAGGGCAAATCTGGCGGACGCCGGCAAGATTATTGCCCGGGCTGACGGCCTCGTTACCAGCGCTAGAAATTTGTTTCTTAGCGTCACAGTTGCCGATTGCTTTCCGGTATATTTTTTTGACGCGCCGTCTCAAACCGTCGGACTAGCCCATGCCGGCTGGCGGGGGATAGCAGCCGGCATAATAACCGGCATAATAAAGACAATGGCCGTTGATCCTAAAAATATATTATGCGGTATCGGGCCGGGCATTCGGCAGGATCATTTTGAAATTAAGGGTGACGTTGCCGCCGTCTTTGGCGGTTACTCTGATAATATTTCGAACAGGCAAGGCAAAATTTTTCTGGATTTGCCGGAAGTGATCACCAAACAACTCCTTGCCGCCGGATTACAGTCTGCTAATATTGAAGCAGCCGAAGAATGCACTTATTGCGAAGCGGGAAAATATTTTTCCTACCGCCGCGATCATCCGGAGCAAATGCAAGCCATGGCAGCGTATATTGGGTTAACCGGTTAAAGAAAACTTACAGGCTGGAATATGGGATTCGGGATACCGGCCGCATAGTCTTAACATATTTATGGAACTATCAATCAAGCACCAGTCCGACTTAAAAAAAGCCGCCGCCATTTTAAAGTCAGGAGGCGTTGGGGTTCTTCCTACGGATACGCTGTATGGGATAGTCGGCAGCGCGCTTAACAAAAAAACAGTCGAGCGGATTTACCGGCTGCGCCGACGGGACCGGAAAAAGCCGCTGATTGTTTTAATTTCGTCGCGTCGGGACTTGTCCCGTTTTGGCATCAAGCCCAATCGGGGAACCGCGAGCGTTTTGAAAAAAAATTGGCCGGGCAAGGTCAGTATTATTTTACCCTGTCCCAAACCCCGCTGGCGCCATCTCCATCGCGGCACGCAATCCATTGCCTTCCGCTTTCCCAAGGACCGGCTCCTGCGGCTGATGTTAAAAAAAACCGGCCCCTTAGTGGCGCCGAGTGCCAATATTGCCGGACAACCCGAAGCTCTGACGATCAGCCAGGCCAAATCATATTTTGGGTCAAAAGCGGATTTTTATCTTGAAGCGGGCAAAAAACAGTCCAAAGCTTCAACGTTGATCAAAATTCAAAACGGCAAGTTAACCGTTCTCCGCCAGGGCGCGGTTAAGGTAAAGTAGGCTCGCATGACGCAGTACGCAGTTTTGGGCGGGAGTATTGCCAAAAAAACGGCCTTTGTCTATAATACCTGGGATATTAACATCAAGATTTTGATATTTTTTAATTGGGGCTGCTTTTACGGCCACCATCCATTAATATCCAAATATCTCTAAGTATCTTTAATCTTACCCATGTCACCGAAATCAAAGCTGTACTTTTCTTTCGCGGCCATCATTTTGCTTGCCGCGGCCGCTGCCTGGATTGTTTACCCAAATGGCAGCCGAATCAACCTTAAGAAATTCAAAATCAATTACGAACAGGCATTCAAGGTCCATTTGGGGCTTGACCTGCAGGGAGGGTCCCATCTGGTATACCAGGCTGATTTTAAAGACGTCGCGCAGGCCGACCGCGCCGACGCTCTTAACGCCATTCGCGACACAATCGAACGCCGCGTAAACAGTTTTGGCGTTTCCGAACCGCTGGTGCAGGTTTCCGGCAATGACCAAATCATAGTAGAGCTGCCCGGAATTAAAAATATTAACGACGCCATTAACCAAATCGGCCAGACTCCGACCCTGGAATTCCGCACCCAGAATCCCAACCCGCCTCCCGCAGCCGTCAATGCCAGCGGTACAATTACGGTTGATCCTCTGGCCGGCTGGCAACCCACCGGCCTTTCCGGCAAGCAGCTGCAAAAAGCCACTGTGGATTTCCAGCAGGCCGGCAGTTTAGTGGGACAGCCGGTAGTAAGGCTGCAGTTTAATTCCGAAGGGCAGAAACTTTTTGCCCAAATTGTCAAGGATAATATTAATAAACCGCTGGCGATTATTGTCGACGGGCAGATTATAAGCGCGCCCGTCATCAGTCCGGACCTGGCCAGCGCCGGTGACAGTGTCCAGCCTATTATCCAGGGAAACTTTACCGTCGACCAGGCCAAGCAGCTGGCAACCCGCCTGAACAGCGGCGCTTTACCGGTCCCGATCAAACTGATTTCCGAGCAAAACGTCGGAGCCACACTTGGCAAACAGTCCATCGATGAATCTATGATCGCTGGCTTTATAGGGATGCTGCTTATTGTACTGTTTATGATTATGTACTACCGTTTCCCGGGTTTTCTAGCGGTTGTAGCCCTTTGTATTTACGCTTTAGTTTCGTTTGCGATTTTTAAAATCGGGATTTCCTTCACAGCCGTCATCTTGGTCGGTTTATTCTTCTTCCTGGGACTCACGGTTAATACTTGGTTCGGCATATTGGCGTTTTTGAGTTACATTCTGCTGATGTTCCTCGGCGGGCTTTCCCCGGTTACCTTGACCCTGGCCGGCATCGCGGGTTTTATTTTGTCCATAGGCATGGCCGTGGACGCCAATATTCTGATATTCGAACGGACTAAAGAGGAAATCCGTTCCGGCAAAGAAATCCATAAAGCCGTTGAAGACGGTTTTGCCCGCGCCTGGCCGAGCATTCGCGACTCCAATATGTCCAGCTTGATTACCACTGTAATTTTATACGCTTTTGGCACGCCGTCCATAAAAGGTTTTGCCATTACTCTCGGGATAGGCATCTTAATTTCAATGTTCACGGCCATTACGGTTACTCGGACTTTCCTGAAGCTCTTTATCGGCAACAATATCCTTACTCACCCCTGGCTGTTTGGGGTCTCCAAGTTAAAACGCGAAGCAGGTAACTAGCAATTAGCATACGGCATTTAGGACGATCCCTAACTACTAAATGCTAACTATTCAACTATGTTCAACACCCTCAAATATTACAAACTCTGGTTTACGGTTTCCGGCCTGATTTTAGTTTTTGGCATTGTTTCGTTAGCCATTTACGGCCTTCGCCTGGGGATTGACTTCAGGGGCGGCAGCCTTACCGAACTGCAATTTTCTCAACCCTATGACTTAACCAAAGTCCGTGACGCGCTTAACAGCCAGAACCTGGGTGCTTATCAGCTTCAGACCTCCAGTCCGACCGATTTGCTTATCCGAACCGAAACCTTAAGCCAGGAACAGCATGTGGCTATGGAAAACGCCATTCAGAAAGATGCCGGCAGTTTTAAAGAAGCCAGTTTTACTTCCATCGGACCGGTTATAGGCAGTGAATTAAAAAAAGACGCGATTTACCAGCTGGTTTTGGTCAGCTTGGGAATAGTAATCTACATTGGCTACGCTTTTCGCCGAGTTTCCAAACCAGTAACCTCCTGGCGCTTTGGCTGGTCCGCGGTCATTGCCTTATTTCACGACTTACTGTTCGTGCTGGGTTTTTTTTCCATCCTTGGCCATTTTTTGGGCGTGGAAATCGACAGCTTGTTTGTGACAGCCATGCTGACCGTATTGGGCTTTTCGGTTCATGATACCATTGTTGTGTTTGACCGCATTCGCGAGAACCTGAAAGTCTACGCGGGGGAGAGCATTGAATTCGTAGTTAACCATAGCATCAGCCAAACCATTGTCCGCTCGCTCAATACGAGTTTGACCGTACTATTCGTCCTATTATCCCTGCTGTTGTTCGGCGGGGCGTCAATCCACTTTTTTGTCTTGGCTTTGTTTGTCGGTATTCTTGTCGGCACCTATTCTTCGATTTTTATCGCTAGTCCGGTTTTGGTGCTGTGGCAAAATTGGAAAACGAAAAAAGCGTAGCGCTATACCCAATATTTTGCGGCATATTTTAAAACTCCCGCTAATTTTAGCTGGAGTTTTAATTTTTAAAACTATGGAAGTCTTTTTGAAAAACCAGCGGTTAAAATTATAATGCATCGCTAGAAACCGGCGCATTTTTGCGCTTCAATCAAAATTTAGGCGTTATTATAAGCAAATTTGGCACAAGCTTAGTTGCAGCCAAATACACAAAGTCATTTGACAACTACTGCACTTTATGCTATACTTTTGACGAATTTAAAAATACAGGGTCCTTTTATTCAGCGCAGTATCAAGGGGATCCCTGCTGATCGAGACAAATTATGGGTATTTTAGACACTATCATTCATACCAAACAAACCGAATCGCGAGCGGATTTTAAAGCCAGCGATGTTGTTAAAGAATTGTTGGCCGAGCTTAAAGATCGCGACCGGCAAATTTTAATGCACCGCTATGGCCTGGGGGGACAAGCAACCAAAACCCTGGCCGCCATCGGTTCAGAACAGAATTTAACCCGCGAACGGGTCCGCCAGATTGAAAAAGACCTGCTTAAAGCTTTGCGCAAGGCCGGCGCCAAATCGGAAAATTTCGGCAGAGCAAAGGAATTTTTAATAGATATCATTGCCGAACACGGCCGCATAATCGCCGAGGAAAATTTATTATTGCAGTTAAATGTCTCCGATCAGCAAGAAAAGAATGCCATCGTTTTTTTGCTGCATTTGATAGAAGAACTGGAAAATTTTATTCACGACAATTACAAAAAAAGCTGGGTAACTGTTCTTTTCAACCAGGATTTACTTCATAAGTTTGCCGCGGAAAGCGGGAAAATTTTAGACAGCCGCAAGCGGCCGTTGCCCACGGAAGAATTTTTGCAAAATTTTAAAGAAACGGACTTCTACAGGCAAAACCAGAACGAACTGACAGATAAAGTTATAGTAAATTTTTTGGAATTGGCCGTGGGCATTGAAAAGAACGTTTTTGGTTCCTGGGGCCTGGCATACTGGAAAGAAATTACCCCTAAGGATGTGGGCGATAAAGCTTACTTGGTAATGAAGCACCACGGCAAACCGGAACATTATTCCGTAATCACCGAAATGATTAACAAGCAAAAATTTGACAGCCGGACCGCGTACAAAGAAACGGTCCATAACGAACTAATTAAAGACCCCCGCTTTATTTTAATCGGCCGCGGCATTTACGCGCTTTCCGAGTGGGGGTACAAGCCGGGCGTGGTGGCTGATGTTATCGCCAATATTTTAAAATCCGCCGGCAAACCCATGGGTCGCGATCAAATAATCGAGGAAGTGCTCAAACACCGCCTGGTTAAGAAAAACACCATTCTCGTGGGATTGTCCAACAAAAAAATGTTTAGGAAAGTCGGGAAAAACACGTACGCCTTGGCGGAAACCCGGCCGTCGGCATAGCTTTTGACTTGAAAACAAAAACTCGTAAAAGGTATAAAGTAAAAGTTTAAACCCTTTAGCCTAGGCTTTAGCTTCCCGCTTTCTACTTTTTGCGCTTAACAACAATGTCCGGATCTTTTTCCAATCTAACCGAAATTTTTCAACTCATTCTGATATTCCTTGCCAACGGCGGCTGGGTGCTTTTTGTTATAGGGATGGTCTATATGCTTTACCGCTTATACCGGGTGGAAATATCGCACCAGTTCGTGCATAGCCAGGAGTGGATATTTTTAAATATCAAAGTTCCGAAAGATAATACGGTCAGCACTCTGGCGGTGGAATCGATTTTTTCCCAAATGCACGCGTTATTTGCCGGCCTGACTTTCGCTCAAACATATATCGAGGGGCGAATCCAGCTGTGGTACAGCCTGGAACTGGTCAGTATGGGCGGAAAAATTTCCTACATTATCCGCTGTCCCAAAGGTGTTCGTCACGTTTTGGAAGCCGCATTTTATGCCCATTATCCGTCCGCGGAAATCACGGAAGTAGAAGACTACATGAAAACTCTCCATTACGATCCCGACGATACGGTTTGCGAGATGGATATCTTCGGCACAGAATGGAAATTGGACCAGGATTACGTAATACCGCTTAAGACTTATAAAGATTTTGAGCATCCGACCGCCGAGGATAAAATCATCGATCCGCTGTCCGGAGTTTTTGAAGCTTTGGCTAAAGTCGAGCCGCATGAATTTATGGGAATTCAGTTTCTGATCCAGCCCATCAATGACGATGCCTGGAAACCCCATGCCGACATGGTCGGCAAACAACTCCGGGGCGAGGAAATTCCCCACGAACGCAAATTGTCTGATGTGTTATTGGCGCCGTTTACAATCTTATCCCATCAAACAGCTTTTGAAGCTTTCAAGCATGGCGGCCATGGCCATGAGCAGGAAAATAAGCCGCGGAATAACTGGATGACTATGACCGAAGCGGAAAAAGATCGGGTCAATTTGATAGAACGCAAGGCTGGCAAACCCGGTTATAAAACCAAGATGCGCATATTATATATCGCTCCTAAAGATAAAATGGATTTAAGCAAGCGCGGCGCCCTCATTGGTGGCTTTCGCCCCATGGGTTCCATTATGACCAATAAAATCAAGCCCGATGTGGGTAACGCCAAAACTTGGACGGGAGTGGATTACGCGTTTTCCCCGACTTTGGAAAAACCTTATCTGGACTGGCTGCTGCGCAGAAAAAAGCGCTTTATATTCAGAGGATATAAAGACCGCGACATTCATATCGGGATATCACCGTTCATTTTGAACGTCGAAGAACTTGCCACCCTGTACCATTTCCCGATAACTACCGAAACGAGGCCGATGCCGGCTGCGATTGAACAGACTTTAAGCAAGAAAGCCAGCCACCGGTCAACTTACCGGTCGCAGAAGGCTAGAAATTGCGGATATACAAATTACCTGAGATTGCGGTATTTGCTTGTTTGTCACAATTTGTATATCTGCGAACACTGCACAAACTATGGAAAACCCAAACGACATAACTCTTTTTGCGAAAACCAACTTCCGGAACAAGGAGGTGCCTTTTGGCATTAAAACCGACGACCGCCGCCGGCATATGTATTTAATCGGAAAGACCGGCATGGGCAAAACGACTTTAATGGAAAATATGGTCATTCAGGACATCCGCAACGGCCACGGCGTAGCGTTTTTGGACCCGCACGGCGATTCCGTCCAGCGAATTTTGGATTCCGTACCCGGCTATCGGGTCAATGATGTCGTCTATTTCAATCCGGCGGATATGGAGTATCCGATCGCTTTTAACATCCTGGAGTCGGTCGATTCCAAGTATAAGCACCTTGTTGCTTCGGGACTTATGGGGGTATTCACCAAAATTTGGGCGAACCTCTGGTCGGCCAGGATGGAATATATTTTGAATAACACGATATTGGCGCTGCTGGACAGTCCCGGCAACACATTGCTGGGCATAACGCGCATGTACGTGGATAAAAAATATCGGAAAAAAATTGTCGATAACATTAAGGACCCGATGGTCCGGGCGTTCTGGGTCGACGAGTTCGCCAATTACAACGAAAAGTACCGCACCGAGGCTATTGCGCCAATCCAGAATAAAGTCGGCCAATTCTTAAGCAGCGGCATAATCCGCAATATTGTCGGGCAACCCAAGAGCACCATCGATTTGCGGGAAATCATGGATAACCGCAAAATTTTGGTCATGGACCTGTCCAAAGGCAAAGTCGGGGAGGACAACTCGGCACTGCTCGGCGCCATGCTAGTGACCAAGCTTCAGCTCGCCGCGATGTCCCGCACCGATATTCCCGAGCCGGAACGCAAGGATTTTTATTTATACGTGGACGAGTTTCAGAATTTTGCAACGGAAAGCTTTGCGACTATTTTGAGCGAAGCGCGCAAATACCGATTAAACTTGATTGTCGGACACCAGTATATCGCCCAGCTGGAACAGGACAAGAATACCAAAGTACGCGACGCGATTTTTGGCAACGTGGGCACGATTGTCGTGTTCCGCATTGGCGCGGCGGACGCCGAATTCCTGGAAACCGAATTTGAACCGACTTTTACTCCCAATGACATGGTTAATCTGCCAAAATACCAAATAGTCCTGAAGCTGATGATAAACGGGGTGGCCAGTGAACCGTTTTCAGCCATTACGCTGCCGCCGAATCCGGAATTCCAGACCGAAAATATGGATAAAGTCGTAAAGGTATCGCGCGAACGCTATGCTAATCCAGTCGCGGAAGTTGAGGACAAAATTTCCCGCTGGATGGGCGCGGAGTTCCACCAGGAATCGGCTTTGCTCATCGGCAACTCCGAAGCCGCTTTAGAGCAGCCGGCCGAGCCTGCCGATATAGCCATTAATCCTAATATCCCTTTAATCAAAGTTGACGCGCCGGAACTGGAGGCCAAGCAAATAAGCACCGAAACGCCGGTGCCGAATCAGAACGCTGCTAGCTACCATAGCGGGGATTTTGTACCGGCTTCGAACGCTCAACCGATAGAGCCTCATCCTGAAACAATTCCGATTGCGCCGGAACCCCCCATCCACCCCAACCCGCAGCCGGCAAAGCCGCAGCCGCAAATGAAAGGGCAGGCGCCACTCCGCAACGCCGAGCACCAGCCGTCGCCAACCCGTCACGACAACTTTCAACAGGGGCGCGAACGCGTTGCCTTAAAGCACAACCAACGCCGGGACCACAATCACAACCGAGACCATAGGCACAACAACCACACTAGGCATCCAAAACAGGCGGAGCGCAAAGAAAACCCGATTTGGGAAACAGTACACAGCTTGCAGCGAGAAAAGCAAAAACAGGAACATCCGCAAATTAACCACGAGCAGTTCCGGGAACATCCCGGCCGCCCCTCCAAGCCGCTTTCCATATCAGGATCCGCCCCGGATAAAACTTTTACCGATAACGCCGCCGCAACCGGCAAATCTTCTCCCACAGAAAGCCGGCCGAGCCCGCCGCCGGCAGCGAACCACCCGGGAAAAGAATCAAGCCGCACCGTGCTCAAACCCAATCAGTCTTACAAATTAAATTAAAAAACGCCAACCTATAAGGTTGGCATTTTTTAATAAAACTACAGATGCTTGGCAATTTCGGCCTCGATCATTTGCTTGGG
>JAJYJE010000019.1 GCA_021789715.1 bacterium
GCCGCTGAGCATGAGCGGCGGGCGCACGAAAAAAACAGCAGAAGTGGAAAAATTCAAGTTAAAAGTGGAAAGCAAAACCGGACTGCCAGTGGAAACCATCGATGAACGATTATCATCGAAGATGGCGGCATCCATCAGCGGGAGCAAAACCAATCTCGACAGTTTGGCCGCGCAAATTTTGCTGCAGAATTATTTGGATAAGCAGAAGGCCGGCGGATCGACATAATGTCTCCCGCCGGCCTGGATCTATTCGCGGTTGGTGATGAACCTCCTCACTCCACCAAGTATGGTGGCAATCCCCGCAAGAAGAAAAAAAGTTGAGATCGCCACCTCTATGGCGATTCGGATTGCGGGAAGCGTTAAACGCAGGAGATCGTGATCCGACGTGACAACCATTACGATCCTTAAGACGCCATTGCCACACCTTGTAACGAAAACATGCGGCCTCCTCGCAAAGGAAATATATAGTCGAAGTTTATAAAGTCAACTAAAAATAAAATGTCCGAATTTCGCCAAAACCCCATCACTAAAAATTGGGTGCTGATAGCCCCGGCGCGGAATAAGCGGCCGGACCAGTATAAAACCTATAGCGTAATGCACGGCGTGCCGGAAGTAGACAGCGCCTGCGTGTTTTGTCCGGGCAGTGAAAGCAAAAATGTCGAAGTTTGCCGGATCGGCGCGGACGCGCTGCGATCAGCCCAAAATAACCCGGGCCAGCCGCTGGAAAAAACGCGCTCTGATGATTGGGAACTCAGGATCATCCCCAATAAATTCGCGGCACTGGAACAGACCGCGGCCTATCGCCGCAAGGATTTTTACGTGTCGCATAGCGGCGACGGCGACCACGAAGTTATTATTACGCGCAAGCACAACGAACCCGTGGCGCTGCAGTCCATCACGACCGTGGAATTGACCTTGCGCACTTTTATTGACAGGATTAACATCCTGTCCAAAAATCCGGCCTTGGCGTACGTGCAGATATTCCACAATCACGGCCGCGATGCCGGAGCTTCGATTATTCATCCGCATTACCAGCTTCTGGCTACGCCTATAGTGCCGCCGCATATCCACGATGAGATTTTAGGCTGCTACCATTATTACCAAAACAATCATTCCTGCATTTACTGCGATATAATTAAAGAAGAGAAGTCGGTTAAGAAACGCGTGGTGCACGAGAGTGATCATTTTATCGTCATTTCGGCTTATGCTTCGCGCAGCCCGTTCGAGACCTGGGTGCTGCCCAAAAAGCATGGCGCGCGGTTTGAGGAGATGTCCGAGGAGGAAATTAAGCACTTGTCATTCGTTTTAAAAGTTACGCTCGGCCAGCTTTATACCAAACTGTCCGATCCGCCGCTGAATTTTTACATCCACAATATGCCGATCCGGCAGAGTCGCCAGCATGCCGCGCATGAAGAAAAGGCTTTCCATTGGCATCTGACAATTTTCCCCCGCATCACCATTTGGGCCGGTTTTGAGTACGCTACCGGCATCCCGGTCAACCCCATCCCGCCGGAGGTGAGCGCCGAGTTTTTGAGGGGTGAGGAATAAGCCTTCTTTAATTCGCCCAATAAGTCTTTTATGTCCTATTTATGAAAAAACTGATAGTCGCCAACTGGAAACTCAACCCCACCACCCTCAAAGACGCGCAGAAGCTCGCGGCGTCAATTAAGCGTACCGCAAAGAATACGGCGGTGCTGTGCCCGCCGGCGGTTTATCTCTCGGCGATAAAATATCCCAATCTCGGGGCGCAGGATTGCTTTTGGCAGGAGCGCGGCGCATTTACCGGCCAAATTAGTCCGCTGCAACTGAAAAATTTAAAGGTCAAATATTGCATCGTCGGCCACAGCGAACGGCGGACCGTGGGGGAAACGGACGGGCAGATTAATTTTAAGCTGCGCACTCTTCTGGAACACAAAATTATTCCGATCCTGTGCGTGGGCTACGGCACCACTGTGGAACAGGACGATTTGGAAGTGACCGATGTATTGCGCGGCCAGCTGGAAATAGATTTGCAGGGAGTTGATGCCGCGCCGGTTGTCGTGGCTTACGAGCCGGTTTGGGCCATCGGCACCGGGCAGAACGCTATGCCCGAGCATGCGGAAAAGATCGCTATCTTCATTAAGAACCGTTATAATATTAAAAAGGTGCTGTATGGCGGCAGTGTCACCAATGCCAACGCGGCGCAATTTTTGGAGCAGCGCAACATTGACGGCCTGCTGGTTGGCGGGGCCAGCCTGGTGCCGCTGTATTTTAACCAGATAATTAGCATATAGCAGTTAGCATTTAATAGTTAGGATAACACTTCCTAAACGCTAACTGCTTACTATTAACCCCTATGATCTACCTTGCCTCCGACCATGCCGGATTTGAACTTAAGCAAAAAATATTGGAACACTTGCGTAAGGCAGACCGGCAAGCCGAGGACTGCGGACCCTTTGAGTTTAAGGCCGATGATGACTACCCGGATTTTGTCTATCCATGCGCGGTAAAAGTAGCGGCGGCCGACGGATCCCGCGGCATTATTATCGGCGGCAGCGGCCAGGGTGAAGCTATGGTAGCCAATAAAGTCCGCGGTGTCCGGGCGGTAGTTTATCAGGGCGGCGATTTGGAAATTATCCGTTTGGCGCGCCGGCATAATGACGCTAATGTTTTATCGCTTGGCGCCCGCTTTTTAAACGCCGGCCAGGCTATTGCCGCCATAGACGAGTGGCTAAAAACCGACTTCGAAGGCGGCCGCCACCAGCGCAGGCTAGATAAGATCAAGCAGATCGAAGAAGAGAATTTTAAATAGCAGTTAGCATTGAGCAAATAGCATTTAGGACCAACCCTGACGACTATATGCTAAATGCTAAATACCAGCCATGCCCCAGATTGTCCCGTCCATCTTGGAAAATACTAAAGATAAGTTCCTGGATACTATGTCCAGGGAACTTAAGTTGCCCGGCGTAGAGAGGCTTCAGGTGGATTTTGGCGATGGGGAATTTGTGCCGAATAACATTTTGCCGGTTACGGAAATTGACCCGCTTAATCCCGCGTTCCAGTGGGAAGCGCATTTAATGTGCCGTCAGCCGATGGAATTTTTGGATTACCAAATTTGCGGATTTAAAACTATCATTGTCCACTATGAGGCCTACCGGTTGCCGACCCAGCTTAAGATTGCGCTGCAACAGATCAAGGCGCAAGGGATGGAACCGGGCATTTGTTTGAAAATCGAAACACCGGTTGAGGTACTCCAAGAATTTGCTCAAGATGTCAGGCATTTCCAGCTTATGAGTATTAATCCCGGTTTTCAGGGTACGCCGTTCTTGGAGGAATCTTATGGCCGGATTGCTAAATTGAGGAAAATATGTCCGAATGCTATAATAGAAGTAGATGGCGGCGTTAACGAAACTAATATAAAAAAAGTCGCGTCCGCCGGCGCGGATTTGCTCATTGCCGGCTCGGTTATTACCAAGGTTCCGGACATGGCAGCGGCTTGGGGAAAGCTTAATATGGAGATGAATAGAAATTGAGAATTTTATAAGGAAATAAAAACGTTTAAAATAAAAAATGCCAGTTTTATCGTTTAACGAACTTAAATATAAAGCCAACGATATCCGCCAGGATATTATTAAGATGCTCCTGGAGGCCAAGTCCGGCCATAGCGCCGGGCCTTTGGGTATGGCGGAGATTTTTACGTCGCTTTATTTTGCCGTGTTAAATCACGATCCCAAAAATCCCCAATGGGACGGCCGTGACCGTTTGGTTTTGTCATGCGGCCACACTAATCCGGTACTGTATGCGGCATTGGCCGAAGCCGGCTACTTTCCCAAGGAAGAACTGATGACGCTGCGGAAATTGAATTCGCGCCTGCAGGGCCATCCGCATAATTTGTCCCTGCCGGGGGTGGAAACCACATCGGGGCCGCTGGCCCAGGGCACTTCGCAGGCCGTTGGGATGGCTTACGGGTTGATGATGGATCGCCACAAGTCGCAGCGCGTGTATTTGATAATGTCGGACGGCGAGCAGGAAGAAGGCCAGACCTGGGAGGCCGCGATGTTCGCCGGAAAATACAAGCTCCATAATCTTACGGCCATAATGGACCGAAACAATATCCAGATAGACGGCTACACCGAAGACGTGATGCCGCTGGAAAATCTTAAAGCCAAATACCAGGCGTTTAATTGGCACGTTCTGGAGGTTGACGGGCATAATTTTCGGGAGATTATTGACGCCTGCATGGAGGCCAAAGCGATTTACGAAAAGCCGACCCTGATTATTGCCCACACCATCCCCGGCAAAGGGGTGGATTTTATGGAATACGATTACAAGTGGCATGGCAGCCCGCCGGACAAGGACCAGGCCAAAACCGCTTTGGCGGAGTTGCGCACGCTGCGGGGGCGGATTTCAAGCGAACATCAATAAATATAACGAATCTGCGATTAGCGGCGAATTGGTAACACAGTAGCGATAATGGGAAATTATGCTTGATGGGTTCCATTGGCAGAACCGATGCGCTAAAATTCCTAAAATTTTTTAAATTTCCATGGTTTGCTTAAATGACAAAATCGGCCAGCCCGATATCGAACAAATTCCAACCCGCAACGGGTACGGGGAAGGGTTGTTGGAATTGGGCGAATTGGATAAACGGGTGGTAGTGCTCACCGCGGATTTGGCCGAATCGACGCGTGCGGACGCTTTTGCCAAAAAATTCCCCGAACGTTTTATTGAATGCGGCGTGGCCGAGCAAAATATGATGGGAATTGCCGCGGGCCTGGCCCTCTACGGCAAAATTCCGTTTGTGTCATCGTACGCCGTGTTCAGCCCGGGAAGGTCGTGGGACCAGCTGCGCGTAGCGGTATGCTACAGCCAGGCCAACGTGAAGATCGCGGGCGCGCACACCGGCATTTCCGTAGGCCCGGACGGCGCCACTCACCAGGCCCTGGAAGATGTGGCAATTACCCGCGTGCTGCCGAATTTAACGGTGGTCGTGCCCTGTGATGCCTTAGAAGCGAAAAAAACCACCCTGGCGGCGGGGAAAATGCAGGGACCGGTGTATTTCCGTTTTGCCCGCGAAAAAACCCCGGTAATGACAATCCCGGAAACTCCTTTTGAAGTCGGCAAGTCCTACGCGATGCGCGAGGGCCGCGATGTTGCGATAATCGGCAGCGGGCCGGTGCTTTATAACGCGTTACTCGCCGCTACGGAACTGGAAAAAGAGCATATCAGCGTAATGGTCGTGAATAATCATACCATCAAGCCGATTGATGCGGCTGGCATAATTTCGGCGGCAAGAAAATGCGGCGCGGTCGTCACTCTGGAGGAGCATCAGGTTATGGCGGGCTGCGGCAGCGCTGTCTGCGAGGTGCTGGCGCGGCACTGTCCGGTACCGGTGGAGATGGTGGGCATGCCCGATACCTTTGGCGAATCCGGCGAGCCCGGAGAGTTGATAGAAAAGTACGGCATGGGGAAGCTGGCCGTGATCGGGGCGGTTAAAAAAGTTTTAGCCAGGAAAGCCGCGCCGGATTTCCGCCAGCCGCCGGCGATTTTGCCAAAAGGGGCAATCGTACCCATTCATCCTCTCCCGCAACATGCGCCGCGCCGCGGCCGCGGCCGGCCGCGGAAGTACGGCTAATGTAATGGCCGCAAATTATCAACTATCGCCTACAAACTACAATTTACCAACCAGTTTATGTTTGACATTATAAGCATCGGCGACCCGACAATCGACACGTTCCTGTTTGTCCACGATATTAAGATCGAGGATGTTAAAGGCGAAAAGAAAGCGGTTATTAACTGGGGGGACAAATTGCCTGTTGATAAGTTTTATAAATCAGTCGCCGGCAATGCCGCTAATAACGCCGTCGGCAGCGCGCGTCTGGGGCTGAATACGGCATTTTATTGCGTGGTGGCGCACGACAGCGGCGGCCGAGAAATCGTGCACAAGATGGAAAAGGAAGGCGTGTCCACGCGCTACATCGTAAAAAATGACAAGCATCCGACCAATGCCTCCACGGTTTTGACTTACGACGGAGAACGGACGATTTTTGTTTATCATGAACACCGCAAATATGTACTGCCGAACCTGGTCCATTCGTCTTGGGTTTATTTGACCAGCATGGGCCGCGGGTTTGATGTTATATATAAGGATTTGGCCCGCTATTTGGATAAGTATAAAGCGAAACTGGGGTTTAATCCGGGCACATTTCAGCTGCGCGCCGGGCCAAAGGCCAATGAGATAATACTGAAGCGGACCGAGCTACTTTCGTTAAATGTCGAGGAGGCGCAAAGCTGGGTGGGAGAATGCGGCCGCGATCCGGAAATTTTATGCAAGAAACTGGCGCGGCTAGGGCCGAAATCGATTGCTCTGACCGACGGCCGGATGGGCGCATATAGTTATTCGGAAGAAGGTTTTTATTACATCCCGGAATATCCCGGGCCGAAGCTGGAAGCAACGGGTGCGGGCGACGCTTTTACCACCGCTTATATTGCCGCGCTTATCCGCGGATTGTCTCATAAGGAAGCGCTGCGCTGGGGGCCGATTAATGCGGGGCATGTGGTGCAGGCTGTTGGGCCGCAATCGGGGCTTTTGACCAAAAAAGAGATGGAAACGGAGCTGAAAAAATTGAAGAAATTTATGCCGGTGGAAATTACCGATGAAAAAGCCAAAGCGCGCGCTATAAAACTCGCTGAAAAACACCACGATTAATTAATGCGAATTGTTGGGGCCGCCATTGGCGGACCGTAAGCTCGGATGGATAAACGGCCGCTGGCCGGCCCTATGGGGACGATTCGATTACGAAAGGTAATTTTTATGTCAACAATCAAAGTCGGCATCAACGGTTTCGGCCGCATCGGGAGACAGGCGTTCAAAGTCGCGCTGGAGCACCCGGAAGTGGAAGTGGTTGGAATTAACGATTTGACCAGCACGCAGGTATTGGCGCATCTGTTAAAATATGACAGCGTGTACGGCCGTTATCATTTGGAGGTTAAGTATGATGAAACGAATATTATCGTAGACGGTAAAAAGTATCCGGTGTTCGCGGAAAAAGACCCGGCCGCGCTGCCTTGGGGCAAGATCGGGGTGGATGTGGTTATTGAATCCACCGGCCGTTTTACGGACAGCGAAAAAGCCTCCGCGCACCTTAAGGCGGGAGCTAAAAAAGTTGTCATTAGCGCGCCGGCCAAGGACGAAGGGGTTACGCCGACCATTGTCCTCGGCGTGAATGATTCGGCGTATGATCCGTCCCAAACGATCATCAGCAACGCCTCTTGCACTACCAATTGTATAACACCGGTTTTGGCCGTGCTGCACGAGAAATTCGGCGTTGATAAAGCGTTCATGTCTACCATTCACAGCTATACCGCGGAGCAGAACCTGGTCGACGGACCGCCTCCGGGAGGCAAAACCAACGATTTGCGCCGCGCCCGCGCCGCGGCCTTAAATATTATTCCGACCACGACCGGCGCCGCGATTTCCGCCACCCAGGCCATTCCTGACCTAAAAGGAAAATTTGACGGCGTGAGTTTCCGGGTGCCAACACCCGTCGGGTCTCTGTCCGATTTTACGATGCTGCTGAAAAAGAACGTAACCAGGGAAGAGGTAAATCAGGCCTTCATAGGAGCAGCTAAAACCAAGCGCTACCAGGGAATTTTGGAAGTTACTGACGAGCCGATTGTCCAGGCCGATATTGTGGCTAATCCCGCTTCGGCTATTGTAGATTTGGCTCTTACCCAAGTCATAGGCGGCAACTTCGTTAAAGTGGTGGCCTGGTATGATAATGAATTTGGATACTCCCATCGTTTGGTGGAGGAAGTGGTAATGGTTGGAAGTAAATAATTTTCAATCAATATTCCCGTTATCCAATTTAAAAAAATCCAAAATTAGAAATTTATTGAAAATTGAAAAGTTGCTTTATGTCCTTAAAGTGCCTTCGTACATCGAAAATCCAAAACAAGACCGTGCTGGTGCGGGGCAGCGTTGACGCGCCTGTGGATGGGAGGACGGGGGAAATTGTGGACGATTTTCGGCTGCAGTCGTTTTTGCCTACAATTAAGCTTCTGCTGGCCAATAAAAATAAGGTGATAATTTGCGGCAAACGCGGGCGGCCAAAGGGGAAAAAAACCGCGAGCCTGAGTCTGAAGCCGGCTGCTAAGCTTTTGGCCGACTTATTGGGCTATAAATTCGTGGAGACCGGTCATAGGATGCCAGACTATAAAATTCCGCATGTGGTGTTTTATACCGGGGATTTTCGCGAGGACAAACATCAGGAAAATTTAGGGTTGGCGCCCGACCAAAATGTCGTGGTTTTGGAGAATTTGGAATTTTACGAAGGAGAGTTGGAAAATGATCCTGTTTTTGCCAAAAAACTTTCGGAATTTGCCGACGTTTACGTGGACGACGATTTTTCCAAAGTCCACCATCCGGTCGCTTCCAATGTTGGAGTGACAAAGTATTTGCCGTCTTATGCCGGCCTGCTGCTGGAACAGGAAATTAAGTCGCTGGATATGATTTTGAAGTCCGTCAAGCATCCTTTTGTGGTGATGACCGGCGGCATCAAACTGTCCGAAAAAGTCGGCACGCTCAAGAATTTGGGAGAGAAGGCGGACAGAATTCTGGTGGGCGGAGGAGTGGCCAACTTATTTTTTAAATCTAAGGATTTAGAAATCGGCCTGTCCAAAATAGAGGAAGGTGAAATGGATGCCGCCTGGCAGATCGAGAAAAATTTTAAGGACAAGCTGGTTTTGCCGACGGACGTGGTGGTAGCTGACGAAAAAATGGACCGTAATTCAATCCGCGTGACAACCCCATACGCGGTTGGCAAGAAAGAGCAGATTTTGGACGCGGGACCGAAAACGATCCTGGCGTTCGCCGAAGAGATCAAGAAAGCCAAGACTATTCTCTGGAGCGGTCCGTTTGGCAGGTTTGAACAAAAACCATTCCATCATGCCACGGTCGCGCTGGCACGCCTGCTCGGCGGCCGCGGCAAGGGCCGCGCTTTTGTGGTGGCTGGCGGCGGAGAAACGGTGGACGCCATCCGCCTGGCTCATCAGCTCGAGCACTTTGACCACGTTTCCACCGGCGGCGGCGCCATGCTCGAGTACTTGGCTGGCAAAAAACTGCCTGGGATAGAGGCGTTAAAATAGATAACGCCGTATATTAATAATAAGAAGATTTAAAATCTCCCATGCTCCAGCGTATGGGAGATTTTAAAAGGAGGTGTTATGGGGAAGTTTGACGCGCCGCGTCGAATGTCGCAAAGGGAAATCGACAAATTATTTATTGATTTTGCTAAAGCACTTGCGAGCGTGCGTAATTCAGTAGAGGCTGCAAATTTGATTAAAGATTTATTAACGGAACAGGAAGTGGTTATTTTTGCCCGTCGTTTGCAAATTGCCCGCCTGCTGGAGCAGGGTTATACGTACGGGCAAATACATAGGGTGATGAGAGTGGGTAACAGTACAGTTGCCAAGGTGCACGCTTGGATGGATTTATCCGGAGGAGGTTTTAAGATGGTTATAAAAAGGACTCAATCGTCCGAATCATCGGAGGCGGTCAATTACGATTCAGCGTCGCGGTTTAGTCATAAAAGAAAATATCCGATGTATTATTGGCCGGAGTTGCTTTTGCAAGAAATCGTAAAATCTGCAAATAAAAAGGAGAAAGAAAGGCTGTTGGGGGTAATTGAGGGATTGCGTAAAAAGACCCGTATATCTCGGGAGTTGACGAAAATATTACGGCTGTCGCAATTCTCCCATACTCCAGTGCATGGGAGAATTAAAGATTGAAATTTTATGCTATAATTAAAAGGCAAATTAATCGTGAGAAACAAATGAAAATTACCCATATTCATGCCAGGGAAATATTGGACAGCCGCGGGAATCCGACGGTGGAGACGGAAGTTTGGGCGGGGAAGGTCGGGGCCAAGGCCAGTGCGCCGAGCGGCGCGTCCACGGGTATTCATGAGGCGTGGGAACTCCGCGATGGGAATAAAAAGCGCTATGGCGGCAAGGGCGTGCTTAAGGCCGTAAAAAACGTCAATGGCGAGATTTTCCGCGCGCTCAAAGGCATGGAGGCGGAGCGCCAGCATGACATCGACCATAAAATGATGGAGCTTGACGGCACGCCAAACAAGTCACGCCTGGGAGCGAATGCGATTCTATCCGTTTCTTTGGCTTGTATCCGCTTGGCCTCGAAGCTGGCCGGCCAGGAACTTTACCGGTATCTGGCCAAGCAGTATAATTATAAAATTGGAAAATTGCCGACGCCGCTGTTTAATGTGATTAACGGCGGTAAGCACGCGGACAGCGGGTTGGATATTCAAGAATTTTTTATTATTCCCCAAAAGGGGTCGTTTAGCGAAAAGTTGCGCCAAGGTGCGGAAGTCTTTCACGCGCTCAAGGCTGAATTGGCCGCAGCGGGACAGGTTACGTCGGTAGGCGATGAGGGCGGGTTCGCCCCGCGTTTGGGTTCTAACGAAGCCGCGCTGAAAATACTGGCTGCTGCGGTGCGGGTGGGCGGCTATAAACTCGGCGTTGATATTAAGCTGGGGATGGATGCCGCGGCGAGCGAGTTTTTTGATACAAAAACCGGCAAATACTCTTTGAAGGCTTCAGAATCAAAATTGGGTTCGGAAGAGATTTATCGGTTATACGCGGAGTGGGCCGGTAAGTATCGCTTGCAAATTATCGAGGATGGCTGCGCTGAAGATGATTTTAAAGGCTGGAGGCGTTTGACAAAGGAGTTGGGCAAAAAATTGACATTGGTCGGCGATGATTTGTTCGTCACCAACCCGCAGCGCATCCGCCTGGGCATAGCGCAAGGGATGGCCAACGCAGCGTTGATTAAAGTAAATCAAATCGGTACCTTAACCGAAACCATGCAGGCCATGCGTTTGGCTCGGGACCATAGTTATAAAATTGTCGTATCTCACCGCAGTGGCGAAACCTGCGATCCGTTTATTGCCGATCTCGCGGTCGCGGCGGGCGCGGATTTTATCAAAGCCGGCGCGCCAAGCCGGGGGGAGCGCCTGGCGAAATATAACCGGCTGCTGGAAATTGAAGAACAGGTTAAGTAAATTTCAAATATCAAATAAATATCGAAATTTAAATTTTAAACGTCAAAGTACCGTTGATTTGGG
>JAJYJE010000020.1 GCA_021789715.1 bacterium
GGAATGACAATGCTGACTTTGATCTTTATATTAAATTACACAGGGAGTCTTACCTGGAGGCTGCCATATCGGCTATGTCAGAGTCGCTGCGGATCAATCCGGCGTATCCGGGCCGTTATGGCGAGCTGGGCTTTTATTACTACCTTAAGGGAGATTACGCGCGGGCTTTAGAGAATTCGGAGCGCGATCTTGCACTGGATCCTACCCAATTATCTCCCCTCCTTATAGAGGCAAAAATATACCAGCAGCGGCATGACCGGCAGAGTTTGATGCGGGTGCTGGCTCAGGCGGTCAAGTACCATCCCGACAACCAACAGGTGGAATTCCTGTGGCTTATCGCCCAGCGTGATCCCAATCCGGACAATATTCCCCTTAACATAATTTATTCCAATCCTTCATGAGAGATATTGTTGCCCTTTTTGCTTTTATTTTTGGTTCTGCCATCGGCAGCTTCCTTAACGTGATTATTTTGCGTTTGCCGCGCGGGGAGGCAGTCACCGGCCGTTCCCATTGCCCGCACTGCGGTAAAGATTTGCGGCCTTCGGATTTGGTCCCGCTTGCCAGCTACCTGGTACTGCGCGGCCGTTGCCGATTCTGCGGGGCATCGATCTCGTCCCGCTATTTTATAATCGAAACCCTAACCGGCCTGCTGTTTATGGTAGTTACGCTATGGTTTTTTCCGGGCAATCCAGCGGAAGCTGTGGTATTGGGCAAGGCCTTGTTGTTTGCCGCTGTTTTGGTAGTGGTATTTATAGTCGATTTTGAGCATTATATTATTTTGGATAGCGTGTTGTTGACGGGGGGCGTTGGGGTCCTGATTGCTAACGTTGCCCTCCTGGTATTGTCCCGCGGTCCGGTTTTAAGTTGGGAAAATCCGATCTTTGCCGCCATAGCCGGAGGGTTGGTTTGCGCTTTGCCGTTCTTTTTGATCTGGAAAGTGTCCCGGGGGAGATGGATGGGTTTTGGCGATGTTAAGCTTGCCATGTTTTTAGGATGGGCTCTGGGATGGCAAGTGGGACTGACAGCTCTGCTGCTAGCTGTTTTTCTGGGAGGCATTGCCGGCTTAATACTGTTAGCGTTTACGGCTAAAACTTTGAAAAGCCGCGTCCCTTTTGGCACATTTTTGAGCATAGGAGCTCTCGGGGCGTTGTTTTTTGGGCAACAGCTTCTGACCTGGTATTTAAGCCTGATTGGCCTTAGGTAATCCGCAGTAATAAAGGCAAAAAAACGACTGCGGCGGCAAAGGAGCGCGATATTAGGGGGAGTTAGCCAGTTTGTGGTATAATATAGAAACAAGTTTACCTTTGAAATCCACAAAAAATTTGCCAGCCAACTTTTTATAATGAGTAATTCAAGCGCCACAACTGGCCGTGATCGCGATGGGCTTGCCCATTCATCAATTTTTTGCCGTAGTTCGGGCCGCGCCGGCGAGGCTGCCCGGTGCAAATGGTTTTTTTGCGGTGATTCCGATAATCCGTTAACGAGAGGTTTTACCCTGATAGAGCTATTGGTAGTTTTGGGGATTATGGCAATTATGGCGTCATTGTTCCTTGCTAATTTCGCGGGCACTCGGGATGACCGCAATTTGCTTTTGGCGCAAAGCCAGTTGGTAACTAACATCCGCAGTGCCCAAAGTTACACATTATCGGCGCGCCAGATAGCCACTAATCAGAACGGGCAATTTTTTGTTTTGAAGTTTGATAATTTATCGCCTTTCCAGTACAGCCTCGGCGCTTTATACAATATTACCGCAACGCCCACTCTGGTATCCAATTTTGAAACATACCAATTGCCGCCTGGGGTGCGGCTGTCAGCCAGCAATCCGGTTACCATTTATCGCCCTACCGGCATAACTCCTCCGACCACCACTCCCAGCTGCGCGCTCCTTGGTTTTAAGGCGCCGTATGCCAAAATTTATATGAACGGCGATTTTTCCGGAGATGTAACCGGAGATGCCAATGGCAGCTGTCACTTTACCAGCCCCAGCCTTGCCACGGACGATTATGGCCATATATTGCAGTATGTTACCAACGTGGCAAATTATCCGGTAACCACGGATTCTTCCATGGTTATTACGCTGACCAACGCGGATGGCACCAAATTCAGGAAGGTGATGGTCCGCGGCGTGACCGGCGTTGTTTGTCCTACCCAGGACAACAGCACATGCAGCAGTAATTAACCCAGATTCAATTTAACAAATAAGCAAACTAAACAATATAACAGCAGGACAATTTAAGTTGAGAACTTATTTAACCTCGATATTGAACCTAATGCCATCCCGAATCCAATCAAGTTCCAAATGCAGTGGCCAAACGCTTATTGAGACGCTGGTGGCGGTGTTTATGCTGGTTATGGGGATTTCCGCTGCCGTCGGGCTGGCTATTTATGCATTGAATACTTCCACTAATATAAGCAAGCAAATTATTGCCACCGGGTTGGCACGCGAAGGCATCGAGGCGGTTAAAGAGATGCGCGATACCAATTGGCTGCAGCAGGGCAGCGCTAACATCAACTCCAACTGCTACGATTACTCGACCGGGCAGTCCAACGCTTTCTGTTATCTTAATTGGCTGACTCAGACTTTTTGCCTTTACCCAAAAAACAACCAGGGTAACGGGCAAGGTAGTTGTAATTCCAACACCGCCTCTTCGACCTATTATTTGACTTTCGATCCTTCCTTGACTAATAATCCGACCTTCTGGTATATGAACGTGCAGAACGGCAACGGCAACGGCAATAATACATCCAATTATGGGTTGGTGTTTGACCCTACTGACGCTCAAGGCGATGGTTTTTATTATAGCGTTCCCGGCAATAACGGCAACCAGGGGGTACCCTGTGCCAATGGCGTGAGTCTGAACGGCAACGGCATTTCCGATTTTTGTCGGAAGATCACCATTACCCAATTGGCGGACCCTCCTTACAATCAAAACGAAGGGCCGTTGCTTTACGTTCAATCCCAGGTCTGGTGGGTAGATAAGAAATGTCCGCGAGTGCCGGATTACGCCCAGGCTAACCCCTCCTGCCAGGTGGAAATGGATATGTATTTGACTAATTGGAAGAATTATTGACATGAAGCAGAAAAATCCAAATTTTCCGCCAAGGGCGGATCTGCCTCCGGCAGACAACTTGCAAAAAGGCTTTACTCTTATGGAGATACTGGTCGCCACCGCCGTGTTTGCCCTGGTGGTTTCCGGCATGATGGTGCTGTTTAATTATACCCTTAAGATTAATCGCCGTACCGAAGCGCTGCGCCAGGATACCCAGGCCATGCGGAATTTGATTGAGTTTATTGCCAAAGAGGTTCGCGACGGGCAGATTTATTACGGCATAACGAGCGGCGGGAGTACTATCGCTCCGGTAGGCCCCTGCAATACCCCTACGGGAGGGCAAGGCTCGAATACTTACGGGATTAAAGATAACAATTTTGCGGTCCGGACGCCGGAAGGGGATTTGGAATGCTTTTATCTCGCTTACGGTCCGGGCAATACGGCTGGTAAAGCGGTGGGGTCGTATGTGGGTAGCGGCACTTATGCCTCCTCTACCAGTAACCCCAATCCGATAATGGCTCTAGTAAAAATCAGCGGCGGCCAAACATTGCCGACCGAAAATCTGACGCCGCAAAATGTTAGCCTGCAGCGTTTAGAGGTTTTTGTCCGCCCGACCTGCGATCCATACGTACCTGTGCCGCCCGGCTGCTCTTCATACGGGAACCACGACCCCAAGATTCAACCGTTCGTAACGATTTTGGGCCAATTTTTGGTCACGTTACCCACGGGTGAACAAACAACCATCTATTACCAAACTTCCGTTTCCACTAACCAGTATGACATTCCAAGCAGCTAATATGCCAAGGAATTTAAAGCTCACACCTTCATTCGCATCCCAGGCTGGCGTTACCATGCTCCTTGCCATTTTGGTCCTGTCATCTTTATTGGCGGTGAGCATTAGCGTGGCGACGATTATGTTTGTGGAGGTTCGCAGTTCGGGCGACTTGCTTCATTCGGAAACTTCTTATTATGGCGCTGACGGCGCGGTGGAAGAAGGAATTTATAAAATAAAGCGCCAGGTGGCCACTTCCACATGCTCCTCCGCATTGCCGAACTGTTATTCTTCGTCAATCGGCAGCGTAAACCTCAGCAGTATCCCCCCCGTTGAGAACGCGCTGACCGACCCCGTTTTTCAGGCTTCCATTTCGCCCGGAGGAAGTTTTACCAATAATGCCACGTATTATTCGTTTTACGACCCGGCCTGCCCCAGTCCTAATCCGGCGAGTACCAACTCCCAATGTCAGCTTGGAGGCAGCGGCTACAGCCGTGTCAAGGTAACATATTTAAGTGCCGGCAGTTCCGACAGTGTATTTGTATACGTGTGCCAATTTGATCCTACCTACAGCGTTAACGAAACTGGACAGCTTCTGTCCCATCAGTACGATTCAGTGCCCTGCTCCAACCCAAGCAATTCGGAGCCGTATTGGGTTTTTTCTCCGTATAGCGGGTTTCCGTTAAATAGTACCCAAAATGTCTATGATTCTTCCGTTAACGGGCTGCCTTTCGATTCCACTAAGCAGCAGGAGTTAATTATTTACGACCCAAATACCGGCACAAATCCTCCTTATATTCAGGTGCAAGCTTATGATCAATATGGCAATCCCAAAGGTGTTCCGTATTTTGAAGAAACAGCCGTGGATGTGAATGCCCAAGATGCCGGCGTCAACCGTAAGGTTCGGGCCGTCGTGCCTAATGCTTCGGTAGGAAGATAATCGCACTAAGTTTTTAATAAAAAAACCGCTCCTTAAACGAGCGGTTTTTGAAAGTTTTATGCTACTGGGGAATCTGCAAAATCTGCCCCGGTTTTAAAGAAAAAGGACTTTTAAGGTTGTTGAGCGTGGCTATAGTTGTCCATGTAACGTTAAATTTTTGGCTGATGTTGAACAAGGTGTCGCCTTTGCCGACCCGGTATGGAATTATAGCGGGCGTTGGATTTGGGGCGGACGGCGCTTTGATGTCGGTAGCGCCAAGTACCTGGGGGGTAATTTGCGGGCCGGCAGTGGCTCCGCCTCGGTAAACTAAGCGTATCGCATTAGCGGCAAGAATGACTGCTAAACCCAAGGAGAATATTGCGCCGTACTTTAAAATTTTATTGGAACGCCCGCGGCCGACTCCGAGTTTGAGGTTGGGGGAAAGTTCAAACTTTTTTCGTTGAATAGGCATGGATTGGCGGAAGTTTTGTCTAAAGGTTGGTTTGGGTTTCCGGTGGAATCGTCCTGTTTGTTACTTGTATTTTACAATAGTTCTGGGGAGAATTCAATTGGGGATAACTGAATTATCTGCTTAGAAGTTAAAGTTTGCCAAAGTATTAAACCGGTTTTTGGTATTTTTAGTACAAAACTCCTTACTATAGTATAATTAAGGCGGGAATTTTACGATTTTATATGCCAACCAAGCACGAAACCAGACAACGGATCGAAAAATTGCGGGGCCAAATAGAGGATTTGCGTTACCGTTATCATGTTTTGGATGACCCCAAAGTGACGGATGATGTTTATGAATCCCTGGCTCGCGAGCTTAAAGCGCTGGAAGATCAATATCCGGAGTTCCGTGATGCCGGTTCGCCCACTAATCGTGTGGCGGGAAGGCCGTTGGAGAAATTCGTTAAGGTCAGGCACGATGTTCGCATGACGTCGTTGAATGACATATTTAGCGTGGAAGATCTGGAATCTTGGGAGAAGAGGATTAAGAAACTGCTTGGTGCGGGGGAGGATTTGAAAGCCGTCCCTGCCCAGGGCGGGATAGAGTATTTTTGCGAACTGAAGCTGGACGGCCTGTCGGTGTCCCTGATTTACGAGGATGGGGTTTTTGTCCAGGGTTCTACGCGCGGCGATGGCATGGTCGGCGAGGATATTACCCAAAACTTAAAAACCATTAGGGCCATTCCGCTCAAATTGCGGCCGCCTTATCCGAAATTTATTGAAGTGCGCGGCGAAGGCTTGATGAGCAAAAAAGTTTTTCGGGAATTAAATGAAGTTTACGCGAAGCAAGGCAAGCCGCTTTTAGCCAATACGCGCAACGCCGCCGCCGGCAGCCTGCGCCAATTGGATCCGCGGTTAGCCGCGGAACGCCGGCTGGATTTTTCGGCATGGGATATTAGCCAATTGAAAGATTCAAAGATTGAAAGATTCAAAAATTTAAGGACCCATTCGCAGAAACACCGGTTGCTCCGGGAATTGGGGTTCCGGGTGGATCCGAACGAAAAAAAATGCGCTACTTTGGCTGAAGTGGAGCAATTTATCGGGCATATTGGCAACATCCGTGCCGATTTGCCGTTTGGCACCGATGGGGTGGTTATCTCGGTGGATGATTTGTCCCAGCAGGAGCGGTTAGGGATCGTGGGTAAAGCGCCGCGGTATATGGCGGCATACAAATACCCGGCGGAACGGGCTACAACCATGGTTAAGGGCGTTATTTGGAATGTCGGCCGCACCGGGGTGCTAACGCCAGTGGCTTTGTTTGAACCCACGCCCGTGGCGGGATCAACGGTATCCAAAGCCACGCTGCATAATTTGGACCAGATTAACCGTCTTGGCTTGAAAATCGGCGATACGGTAGTGATTCAAAAAGCGGGCGACGTGATTCCGGAAGTGGTGGAAGCGTTCCCGAAATTGCGGACGGGAAAAGAAAAAGCAATCAAGGTACCGGAAAAGTGTCCGGTCTGCGAGGGGAAAATTGAGCGGCGAAGCGTAGGTGGCGGCTCTGGCCGTCCAAAAAAAATGCCAAAAGCAGGCGGGCAAGGCCTGTCCCTGCAAGACGGAAATCGATCGGTCGCTTACTATTGCGCCAATCCGCGCTGTCCGGCCAAGAACCGGCGGGCTTTGCAGCACTTCGTCAATGTGCTGGAGATTTACACGGTAGGCCCGAAAATTCTCCATCGCTTCCAGGATGAAGGATTGATTTCCGACGCGGCTGATTTGTTTACCTTAAAAAAAGAAGACATCGAAGGACTTGATCGTTTCGGCGAAAAGTCGGCGGATAATATTATCAGGTCCATTCAGGACCATTGTGCCGTGGCATTGCCGAGATTTATTAACGCGTTGGGCATTTTGCACGTTGGCGAACAGACCGCGGAAGACTTGGCGGAGTACTTCGGCTCGCTTGATAAATTAATGCACGCCTCCGCCGATGAAATCAACTCCATTGAAAATATCGGCGGGGTGGTCGCGGGGAGCGTATATGATTATTTCCATCACAAGGAAAACATCAAATTTATCAGGAAGTTGCTGGACAATGGCGTCCGGGTCTATCACGAACACAAAAAAAGCGGCAAGCTTACCGGCAAGACTTTCGTCATTACCGGTACGCTTGAAACCATGTCCCGCGACGAAGCCAAAATGAAAATCAAGTCGTTTGGCGGTAAAATCACCGAGTCGGTTTCCAAGCAGACATCCTACGTGGTTGTCGGTTCCGATCCCGGCTCAAAATATGAAAAAGCAGTGAAATTGGGCATAATGACCTTAGACGAAGCAAAATTTCTTGATCTTCTTAAGCCATGAAAACATTTTTTAAGTTTGTCATTGCCGGCTTGCTTATTAATGTGCCGCCGGAGGTTGTCAATCAAATTTACGTCAAAAGGTCCGTGTCCGGATTTATCCAGACTGCCATCGTCTATATGGTTTTTTTGGCGTTGCTGTATCCGGTTAAAAAAATGTTTAACCGGCTGGTCAAAAGCAGGCTGCTTAACGCTTTGGTTTGGTACTTATTGCTTGGCGCATTTGGGCTCTATATCGAATGGAATCTCCTGGGTAACCGCGGCGCTGCCTGGTATGGCCAAATCGCCATGTTTACGTTCTGGGGAAGTTTTGGACTGGTCCCGATGGTCTTTACAGAGCAGCCGGTTCTGCCGGCAATCAAGAAAGGACTTATTAAATATTGTTTGCCCTGGGGTGTTTTGTATTTGTTTATCGGCAATTTGAATCCCGGATTGGGTTTGCTTATTTGGATCATAGGCAGCGTTGGGCTTAACTATTTGTTTATCCTTTATTTTTGGCAACTTCGATCCGGTCTTGTGAGCGGTGATTTAATTGCCAGGCATCCAAAAAAACTTAGGCTTGATCCAAAAGCAATTCGATGAAAAAAATTCTTATTTTATTTTTTGTACTTTGCTTGCTCGGCTCCGGCTGCGGTAAAAAAAGCGCGGGAGAGGCTCCGTCCTTGCCATCTTCCCCCAGTTCCACTTTTGGCATAATTTGGAAAGAGCTACCTGGAAACCCGTCCATTTCGCCCGGCGATTGTCCGTCGTGGCGGTGCGGAGGAGTATCCGACCCGACCTTACTGCTGGGTAGCCAAGGAAAGGTTGATGTTTGGCTGACCACCATCGGAATACAAAAAAACGGCAGCGGGTTTGCTTCCAATGGTCCGTATATCGCAAAAGCCTCCGGGCGGATAACCCCGGCAAACCAGTTTCATTTTTCTCAAGAGAACCCGGTTGTGCCGGTTGCTCCGGAGGGGAGTTGGGACCGCTATGTGGAAACCCCCACAGTCAGAAAAATCGGAGAAACGCTAATTATGTGGTATTTGGGTTATGCCGAGCCCGGATTTGTTGCGCCGGCTTTGGGACAAATGGCTGCCGCCAACGCTGACGGTACGGCGTGGGTCAGGTCCCCGCAGCCTATTTATCGCCCATCTTCTTCGTCCTGGGACAATAAATTAGTCACCGGACCGAGCGTGGTGCAGGGTCCGGACAAAGTGTGGCGGTTGTATTACAGCGGCATTGGGACCAAAAACGGGGTGGGGTTGCTGACCTCCCAGGACGGCCTTGCTTGGGCGCCGTATTCCGGCAATCCGGTATTTGAAAACGAGCCCGGGGGCTGGGATGACCAAATTTTAGAGCAGGCCGTGGTTTACGCCAGGGGAATGTACTGGATGTGGTATTCGGGATGGCGCGGGGATCTAAAACCTGACACCGCAGTCTCCATCGGCTTGGCCACGTCTCCTGACGGAATCCATTGGGCACGTTATCCCTCTAATCCTGTAATCCAGCCCGGCGCCGCGGGCTCATGGGATGATTTGCGGGTACTGGCTCCGGACGTAGCCGTTGAACCGGACGGGTCGCTGCTTATGGCCGCTTATGGCCAATCCCGCAAGGATATCGGCAAGGCCGCCGGTTACATCGGATTTTGGCAATCAAAATAGCCGAACTATGTTATCGGAAAAAATTATAATTCGGGCTAAAAAGGTCCGGTCATGGTATGGCAAATACGAGCGGCCGATTTCTTCCGTTTCCCTTATCGGCGGATTTGTTTTTGACGCCGTAGTTCTTCGGCGCGTGGATTTATTTTGGGAAAATTTTTGGGTTGCGGTGCACATTATGCTTGTCGGTTCCTGTATTATCCTGATAAACGCCATTGAACGGGAAGCCGGTGACGAAGCGAATCCTTCTAAATTGCATTTTTGGCTGGCAAACATTCAGCAGTTTTTTTATGGCGGCATTTGGTCGGTGTTTTTGGTGTTCTATTTTCGAAGCGGTGACATTGCTGTCAGCTGGCCATTTTTGCTGATTTTAGCCCTGGCTTTCTGGGCCAACGAGAGCCTAAAGCGGCATTTTGTCCGATTGATTTTTCAGGTAACCCTGTTTTTTCTGGCCTTGTTTTGCTTTGCTATTTATTTAGTGCCGGTTGTTGCGCGCAAAATTGGGCCCGTAATATTTTTGCTGTCCGGCGCCGCAGCGCTGGTTGCCATCGCCTTGTTTGTTTTAGTGATACGCTTGGCCGCCAGGCGGCAGTTTGAGGCCAGCAGAAAATTTTTGCCGCCGGCTATTTTAAGCGTGTTCGCCCTGGTTAATGTCTTGTATTTTTTTGGCCTGATTCCGCCGTTGCCTCTGTCGCTGAACGACGGGTGCGTATACTACTCAGTCAGTCGAGACGCGGCGGGCAATTACCAGCTGATTGGAGAACAATGGACCTGGCGAGACTACTTTTCTCTCTAT
>JAJYJE010000021.1 GCA_021789715.1 bacterium
CGGTTTGGCCGCATCAAAACACCAGCCGGCAACGCAGGGGGTCTGGACGACTTTCTCAAAATCTGCTATAATGGATATAGAAAAGCGAGTTCTTCATCCGAAGAAACCAAAACCAAAAACAATTCAATCAAACATCCAAGCATTGTAACATGCTTTTTGCCAACCGCTTATTTGCGGTGGCCGGTCAAAAGGTTTGCTTTTGGCTAAAACTTCTTCTAACTTTTCTTAAAAACCTCTTTCCATGCCCATAAATATCCCTGAGGGATAGGGCTCCGCTGGAAGGGGTTTTTATTTTTTTGATTTTATTGTAAAATGGAAAAACTGAACATTAAATCTTATACCGATATACAGATTAATACGGACGATACTGATAACACCGACCCGTATTATCAATTTTAGCCGAATGCATCCGTATATCCGTATCCCATTACTTTTATGGACCAAGATGACATTAAGGATTTATACAATGAAAAGTACAAAAAACTATTAGGCGTAACTTACGAAGAATGGCAGGACAGGGGACCGCAAACCGAAGAGGAAGCCTACGCCCGCCTGCAGGAAATTGATGACGAACTTAAAGACAGCTATGACGAATGGCACGAAGCCGAAGGAAAAGACAAGGAAGAACTGGAAGAATACCGCGATAAGTTGAAAGCTGAATACGATTTTTTGGAAGAGGCCTTCGGCTTGGAAGCGCCGGATAAGAACTGGTAGGCAGCAATCTCAAATGCGCCCGCCTGGACAATGATTAGGCAACATCGCCATTGGCCATCTTAACCTTATTACCCGATTAGTACGCAGTATGGCCGGCGGGCGGACAAACCAACACCAATACACACATACTTCAGCACCTGGTTGATTTGTACATTTTCTGTATTTCTATATTTGCGAACACTATCATACTATGCTGTACATTGTCGCTACGCCTATAGGGAATATGGGAGACATAACGCTGCGGGCCGTGGAAGCTCTGAAACAGTGTGACTTTATTATTGCCGAGAATCCCGGGTATAGCAGGAGACTGTTGGAATACATCGACCAACTCCAACTGCCCCGTCCGCCTGCGGCTGACGCCCCTCCTGGGCAGGAGGAAAGTCTCCGCAGTAAACCTGTGGTGCAATTCGCGGAATTCAACGAACAACAAGTAGTCAAGGAACTGACGCGACGGTTGGCCAAACAAAACGGCTGCCTCATTACCGACGCCGGCACGCCGGGGATTTCCGATCCGGGATTTAGATTGGTACGGGAGTGCGCTAAGGAAAATATTGCGGTCACGCCGGTCCCCGGCGCCAATGCCGCCATTGCCGCGCTGTCAGCTTCGGGACTGCCCACCGACCGATTTATGTTTCTGGGTTTCCTCCAAAAAACCGCGGCAAAGACCGTTGAAGCCATGCAAGCCGCGGCCGACGCGGAAGCGACCGCTGTTTTTTACGAATCGCCGGAACGGATTTTTAAAACCATGGGCTACATCGCAAATGCTTTTCCGATGTCCCAAGTTGCCCTAGCGCGCGAACTAACCAAAGTACACGAGGAGTTTATCCGAGGCAGCGCCGGAGAGGTGCTAGAAAAGCTAAAAGAAAAACCGTCTATTAAAGGAGAATTTACAGTTTTGGTGTCATTTAAATAGCTTGGCCCCGTAAATGGGGCAACTGCGAGAGCTGCCTGATTTGTCAGGCTGAGAAAGGGCTTATGAGCGGACATTCCAAATGGGCGCAGATCAAACGAACCAAGGGCGTACTCGACCAAAAGCGGGGACTATTGTTTTCAAAATTATCGAAAAAAATCAGCATTGCCGTCAAAGAGGGAGGCGGCAGTAATGATCCAAACGTTAACTATAAACTCAAGGCCGCCATTGATTACGCCAAAGACCAGGGCATGCCGAACGACAACATCGAACGCGCCATAAAAAACACGGCTAATGCCGGTGAGATAAAAGAAGCAATTTATGAAGGTTACGGCCCGTTCGGTACGGCATTTCTGGTGGAAACGGCCACCGACAACTCCAACCGCACCTATAACAACATCCGCAAAATTTTCAGCGACCACGGCGGAAATATCGGCAGCCAGGGAAGCGTGTCCTGGCAGTTTCAAACCAAAGGGCAGATTTTAGTGGAACGCGACCGCGAGGATTTATCGGAAATCGAATTAGAGGCCATAGATGCCGGGGCAGATGATGTGCGCGAATCCAAAGAAGGCTTGGAAGTCTATACCCCACCCAACGATTTGGACAAAATTAAAAAAGCACTGGCCGCAGCCGGAGCTAAAATCGCCCGCAGTGATATCATTAAAGAATCGTCGCAGGGAACCGACCTGGCCGAAGATCAAAAACCTAAAGTCGACGCTCTGTTCGCGGCGCTGGAAAACGACGAAGATGTTATTGCGGTGCACACGTCAGCCAATCTGTGACAATCGAATTTTCCGAAGGCTTTAGGGCCGGAACAAATATCTGCCAAGCAATCAGCGGAGGTACACAGCCTCTTACCGGCTCGTAAATATTTATAAAAAACTGTACTATGGTTATTCTTGGAATCGACCCCGGTACCGCCACAACCGGTTACGGAATAATCGAATCAACCAGCAAGAAAGACGAATATCGTCTGGTGGATTTCGGAATAATCGCCACTTCTAAAACCCTGACCGATTCTGAACGGTTGGACATTCTGGCGCGCGACCTCAATCAACTTATAAAAAAATACAAGCCGGAAGTCTTAGGAGTAGAAAAGCTGTTTTTTACCACCAATCAAAAAACCGCAATGTCAGTCAGCCAGGCCAGAGGAGTGGTTTTGCTAACTGCCCAGCAGCAGCGCCTGCTGATTTTGGAATTTACGCCGCTGCAGGTCAAAAACTTCATTTGTGGCTATGGCAAAGCGGAAAAAAAACAAATACAGTACATCGTACAAAAAACTTTTAAGCTTAAAAGCGTGCCGAAGCCGGATGACGCAGCCGATGCCGTAGCCATCGCCCTGGCCGCTGCATTCCACTGCAAACGGCGGACGGACTAATCAAACCAGCTCCGGATATCCACTGGACAGCTGGAATCGTAATGATATACTACCAGTACTCCTCTTAAATTGAGGCAAAAACAACTATATTCCTTCGGGAATAAGGAGACTGTCATATGTTTTTCGATGACACCCCAACCGGCGGCGCGCCGGCTGAAGAACCGATGACTCCGCCAGTAAGCGGCGGAGAAGAAGAAATGGGCGGCGGAGAAGAAATGGAAACCCCCGAAGCCTGAAGCATAAAGGATAATAAAATCCCCTCCAGGACGCCTCTGGAGGGGATTTAATTTAGTATAACCTGATAAATTTTCGCTTGCCCACTTGTAATACCAGGTCTTGCCCTTCGATTTTTTTCAATACTTTTTCCTTACAAGGCTCCTGATTAACTTTCACGCCATTTTGTTCAACCAGGCGCCTGGCTTCGGACTTACTGGACACCAATCCCGTACCCACCAGCAGCTCAATCAAGTCGTGATTACCGGCAGTTATTTTTTTTGCCGGCATTTTTTCCGGCAAATCCCCTTTGCTGAACTGGTTAATAAACGCCAGTTTGGCCTCTGCCGCTTTTTTCTCGCCATGGTAGAGCCTGGTAATCCCTTCCGCCAAAACCAATTTTTGATCGCGGGGGTTCGCATTAGCGGAAATAACACGCTCTATTTCTTCAATAGGCACGCGAGTCGCGAGCACAAAGTACTTTTTAATCAAGCCGTCATTGATAGACATTACCTTGCCGAACATATCGTTTGGCTCATCGGCGATATTTATCACATTACCCCAGGAGCTCGACATCTTCCTGCCGTCCGTACCTTCTAGAATGCCCATCATCAAAATATTTTGAGGCTTCTGATTATAGAGCATCTGCAGACGGCGGCCCGTCAAAAGATTAAAGCGCTGGTCAGTACCCCCGAGTTCCACGTCAGCCCTTACCGCCACGGAATCGTACCCCTGCATTAAAGGATACAAAAGCTCGGTAAATGAGACCCTGCCCCCTGCCTGCATTCGCCTTGCTATGACTTCTCTGGATTCAAATTCATGCAACCCGAATAAATTTGCCATCTTTGCCAATTCTATAAATCCCAACTTTTTAAGCCATTTAGAATTATAATGAACTTCGGTCTTCTTTTTATCGAGAATCTTGTAGGCCTGGTCAAAATACCCGCGCATATTTTTCTTGACCAAAGATTCCGTTAGCATGGGCCTTTCCGAATCTTTATCCGACGTGTCTCCGACTAGGCCGGTAAAGTCTCCGACGATAAATATCGCGGTATGGCCAAGTTCTTGAAACTCGCGCAGTTTTAACAGAAGCGTTGCGCGGCCGATGTGAATATTGGGGCTGGTCGGGTCGATCCCAAGTTTAATTCGCAGCTTTTTTTTAGATCGCAAAACCGTTTCAAGATCTTTCTTGTCTATAATCTCTTCCACGCCCCGCGTCAGCAATTCATCAATTTTATCCATATTTGTCCTTTAATTACACTTTATTATACCATTTTTCCTAAATCTGAAAAACAGGTATAATTAACTATATGAAAATTTATAGCTATACTACTAAGCCCGTCGGGGAAAAACCCCGGCGCAAGCCGAAAGTTTTTAATTTTTTTAGATTCGGCAAATTTACCTGGCGAAAATTTTTCACCTGGACCTTCCGGCTCGCGGCCAGCGGCATCCTGATTGTCGCGCTGCTGTTCCTCTACTACTCGCGCGGCCTCCCGGACCCCAACAAATTACTCGACCGCCAAATACCGCAAAGTACAAAAATCTTTGCCCGCGACGGCAGCCTGCTCTACGAAATTCATGGCGAATATAAACGAACCTTGGTAAACCTTGACCAAATTTCGCCCTACGTTCCCGAAGCCACCGTCGCCATTGAAGACAAAAACTTTTACCACGAAGGGGGCATATCTCTTACCGGCATCGCCCGCGCGGCCTTAGCGGACCTGTTAAGTTTGCATAAAAGCCAAGGCGCCAGCACTATCACCCAACAATTCGTAAAAAACGCCCTCCTGACAGACAACAAATCCTGGGACCGAAAAATCCGGGAAGTTATTTTGGCCATGGCCATTGACGCGCGATTCTCCAAGCAACAAATCCTGCAATTTTACTTAAACGAAATTCCCTACGGCCGCAACGCTTACGGCATAGAAGCGGCGTCCCAAAGCTATTTTGGCAAGTCGTCAAAAGATTTGGATTTAGCCGAAAGCGCTTATTTAGCAGCGCTGCCCCAAGCGCCCACCTACTACAGTCCCACCGGGCCGCACCGCGACGCTCTTGACGCTCGCAAGAATGCCGTACTGCAAAATATGAAAGACCAGGGCTATATTACCGACGCCCAAATGCATCAAGCGGAAAACGAAAAAGTCACCTTTGTCCAGGTCGCCAACAACATCGTCGCGCCGCATTTTGTCTTCTACGTGGAAGACTACCTGGCCGGCAAATATGGCGAATCGACTTTAGAGGAAGGCGGTCTGAAAGTTTACACCACACTGGATCCGAATTTACAAAAAATTGCCGAAACAGTTGTCGAAAATGACGTAAACAAAGAAAGTATCAAATACAATGCCCACAATGCCGCGCTGGTGGCCATAGATCCCAAAACCGGGCAAATCCTGGCCATGGTTGGGAGCAAGGATTATTTTGGCACCCCGGAGCCGGCCGGCTGTACGCCTGGTAAAAACTGCACCTTTGAACCTAATGTCAACGTAGCCATCGCCCAACGCCAGCCGGGATCCAGCTTTAAACCCTATGTTTACGTTACGGCATTCAGCAAGCCGTTCGACTACAGTCCGGCGACAATGCTGTTTGACGTCACTACGGACTTTGGCAGCTACAACGGCAAGGAGTACATCCCCCATAATTACAACGGACAAAGCTACGGACCGGTTTCCATGCGGCAAGCCCTGGCCGGGAGCTTAAACGTGCCGGCGGTAAAGACCCTGGATCTGGTAGGCGTGGACAATGCAGTGCAAACCGCCCATAGTTTGGGAATCACCAGCCCGCTTTCGGACTGCGGCTTGTCATTGGTGCTCGGCGGCTGCGAGGTCACGCTCCTGGATCATGTGGCCGCTTATTCGGTATTCGCCAACGGCGGAATCAGAAACCCCGCTACGGCCATTTTGAAAGTTGAGGACAAAAACGGGAACACGCTCGAGCAGTACCAAAGCCACCCCCAGCAAATACTGGACCCGGAAGCGAATTACGAACTAATCAGCATCTTAACCGATAACGGCGCCCGTAGCTTCGTTTTTGGCGCAAACTCTCCGCTGACTCTGCCGGGACGGGTTGCGGCCGCAAAAACCGGCACGACTCAAAATTGGCGCGACGGTTGGACTATGGGTTTTACGCCTTCTCTGGCGGCAGGCGTGTGGGCCGGCAATAACGACGGCGAACTGCTAAAACCGGGGTCTGACGGGGTAGTTGTAGCGGCACCAATCTGGCACGACTTTATGGTCCAGGCTCTGGCCAGCACGACCCCGGAAGACTTCCCCGTACCGTCGGGCATCCAGCACGTTACTGTCGATTCGGTTTCCGGACTCCTTCCCACCGACGCCACGCCGCAAACCAAAACCGAAGTCTTTGCCAGTTACTCCGTGCCGACCCAATACGATAATGTCCACCAAAAAATCGCAATCGACTCCCAAACCGGCCAGCCGGCAACCAACCTAACTCCTCCCGGCCAGATAACTTACCAAACCTACACGGTCTTTCACAGCGAACGACCGAGCGATCCTAACTGGGAGCAGCCGGTGGAAGCCTGGGCGCTCGCGCACGGCTATTCTTATCCGCCTACCACGACTTTAGCCGGCCTGCCGACCAACACTCCTTCGGGCAACGGGCCTAAACTCAATATCTTGCAGCCCAGCGAAGGCGGCATTATTTCTCAATTGCCGTTCCAAGCCAACATATCGGCCGTATCGAATAATTCCGTCGCGCGAGTTGACCTGTACTTGGATGGCCAATACTTGCAAAGCTTGAGTGCCGCACCTTTTCTGTTTAGCATCGACAAGCAGCTACCGGACGGGCCACATACCATAGCCATCCGTGCGGTGGACAATACGGGTGCCGTATCGGATACCAGCGTCCAGGTTACCTACGCCTTAAATACCCCGCTGGTTATTACCGCGCCAGACGACCAAGCTACCCTCAATTTCCCCGCCACACTTACCGCTTCCAGTATTAATTCTTACGGCCAGCTGACTTTTTATTATCAGGACAGCACCGGTACCAGCAAAGCAATAGGCGGCGCCGTGACTGCCAATCCAACAGGCAGCCAATACCAATATTCCACCGTTTGGGAGAGCCCGCCAGCCAGCGGCTCTTATATCCTTTATGCCAAAACCAATACGGGCATTATTACTCCCAAAATCAGAGTAACAGTGCCGTAAAATTTGATATCTATGCCCTTTCTCCTTGCCCTCACCCTCCTTCTCACCCCCGCATACGTAATCAAATTCCATATTATCCGCTTTCCGACCGATATTTTAATGGTTGGGGTGATATTGATTTGGATTATTTTCGGCGCTTGGTTGCTGATTAAACGCCAAACGCGGGATTTTTGGCGCCACGCGGTTTCACTGGAAAAAAAGACAGCGGCGCTTGTGGCGCTATTTTTCCTGGCGGGCATTATTTCTTTGCTGGCACACGGCACTGACCGCGCCAAGCTCGGGCAATTCATCGTGCTGTTCCTGCAGCCGATCAGCATATTCATTATCGGACGTTACTTGCTCGAAAAATTTCCCCGCGCTGCCTACTACTTCCTGCTTGCCACTTATTTGCTGCTTGCGGCAGCCGGCTTCTATGCCGTTATTCAGTATTTTACGCTGCTTGGCCTCCCGCCGGCCTGGTGGGGCAACAGCGATGAGCCTAAACGGGCCTTAGGCTTTTTTATCCACCCTAATTTTTACGCGCTCTGGGCGGCGCCGCTGCTGGCATTTCTCCTGCCGGATTTGGGGCTAAAGATCAAAGGCTTAAAATCAAACAATAAAACCTGGGGTTTCGCCGCTGCTTGGCTAATAGGCGCAGCTGGATTATTCCTGTCGCTTTCCCGCGCCGGCTGGCTGGGCCTGGCCGCAGCCGGCGCGGTCTACCTAATTGTGGCTGCCGACGCGAAAATCCGCAAAATCATCCTAATTGCCGCCGCCTGCGTTTTGGCGGTCGTCCTCATTTATCCCAACCTCCGCTGGCGCCTGCTGCTGCCGTTCTACGGCGAAAAATCTGCCGTGTCGCGTTTCTCGCTTTGGGACACCGGTTGGAAAGGAATCAAGGAATCGCCGCTTACCGGCCTCGGCCTGACCGGCTTTGCCCGGCAATGGCACACGCTCAACACCGACCCCGGCCTGGCTTCGGCCTCGCACAATTTTCCGCATAACATTTTTTTGGACCTCTGGGTGGAGACAGGACTTTTAGGACTCATCAGCCTCGCTATTTTGATGGGGCTAATAATTTATCGCGGATTACGTAACCCCTCTGTCACAACGCAGATTCCCGGCCTGTCGAACAAACAAGACGGGACGCCTCGTCAAAGTATAACGATACCCAATTTCAAGCTCTCCGTCGCCCTCTTTCTAATTGCTTTAATCTGCGCCGGCATGGTTGACAACCCGTATTTTAAAAACGATTTGGCGATGGTGTTTTGGCTGATCTTATCCTTAGGGTTCTAAAGAGACCGTCCGTTATATTCTGCCGCCGCAAGGCGGCAGTTTTTTATTAAACGCGCGTCTAAGCAAAGGGAGGACTGATTATTAAATTGTAATTTTATGGCCGATAATGATAACGAACAAGGCTCGCCGCGCTATGTAGACGAGCGGAGCGGAGCCAACAAAAACTTGCGCCCTAACCTGGAAGAAACCCAGGCACGCGAAACCAACAAACCGCCAAAACCGGACGACGCCGTGGAAGAAGACGATGAGGACGACGAGGAGAGTGGCGAAGAAGGATAAAAAATTAAGGCGGAACGCTAACTGCTAGCGTCCGCCCCACCTCCCATGGTATAAGAGGGTTTTGCCGCAAACGGTTAAGTTTGCGTGTGTATTCGATGTCCGCGGAGTACACCAATAGGTGGCAAGCTGAATCAAGTTTACCCCCATGGGCACCCACCACGGCAGTTTGGAAAACCACCACCAGACCCAAGTCGTAACCAGCAGCGCGGTCAGGTGGGCAAAAGGCTTGTCCTTTTCTTGCCCCATTACCACAGGCCAAGTTTGAACGCCATCCGGTCGATTCTTGTTTACATCCTTCTGATCCTCCTCCTTATCACGTTGGTCGCCTTTCCAGTTTCGTCGACCCGTCAAGACAGCTGCGACCCAAGGAAACAAGTGCCCATAACCCATAATGCCACCGGTGATCACCAGTGCTTGCAGACCGCGGACAAAAGGCGAGACCAATCCCCATGGTTTGCGTTTTTTCCAGGCATAGATGAGGGAGAGGGCGATGAACAGAAAACCGACATCATCATTCTTCCAGGTCGTTGTAGCCAGAAGCCAAACTGCCCACGGAAGGATGCCAGGCACCGGCTCGCGGCCCTGGTCGTGATGCACCGATTCGAGATGGGCAAGAAAACCCACCCAATAATCGAGCGCGCCCCAGAATTGGGGGCCATTGGGCGAAGCTCCTGCCGCGACGAGCATAAGCATGTAGTCGATCAGTGAGTAGATACGCAACTGCCCCAAATAGTTAACGAGCTTTTTGGTAACGTCTCTGGAAAACATCTTCCACCACCTCTGGCAGCTCCTCGAGGGAACTAATCAAGCGAATATCGGCCGTTTTGAGAACGGGATGCTCGCG
>JAJYJE010000022.1 GCA_021789715.1 bacterium
CTGAACCGAAATTCACGAAGTACGGACAGTGCACGACAAAACCGGTATACCCGTATTTGCGCATCTCGTCTTTAAATCTTTCAATAATTTCAAGATTTAAATCTGGGGCCTTCCCGCCCTGGGGCGGCCGCGTAAAAATCTGGAACGTCTCGCAGCCCAAATCCGCCGCGTTCTTCGGCGCGTTCCACACTCCTCCGGCAACCGATACATGGCAACCGATCTTCAAATTACTCATCTTTGTTGATCTTACTTAAATCTTCAAACCCTTTTTTGTCGCCATAGGCTAAGTACGTCCGCTCTTCGTCGCGCAGGGCTTTAATGCGCGCCCGCTGGTGCTTTATGCCGCACCAGTACTTTTCGGTATCGGCGGCAATGGCCGCGGCATAAAGAAAGATGCCGTTTGCGTAGGCGCAATAGGTGCAAAACAGCTTATCGTACCAGGGCAAGTAGCTTAACTTCGCCCGGTCAAAAATAATATATTCCGATCTTTTCCGCAGGGTAAGGCCGTAGAGGGGGAAGGCGACGTGATGATAGACTTCCAAGAAGACATCGAGGATGGTGATCGGGATTAACATCATCCAAATAAACGGGCCCGAAAGCCAGTGCCGCAAAACCCTCCCGGGGTGTTCTTTGTATTCCATTGGGGTTCACTGTGCACAAACCGGAACATCATTAGCTGCCCACGGATGCTCCTGCCGGCAAATTTAAAGTTTAATGACTTCTACATCAAAAATCTTTTTAAACTGGGCGTTATGCTTGTAGGGGCCAAGGACGGCCAAAGTCATTGCCTTGTTCAGGAATACTTGCCTGGCGACCTTAGCAATATCCCGGGCGGTCACGGCATCGATGCGCTTAAAAACCTGATCTGGCGTTTCAATGGTTTTATAAAACGCCACCCGCTCCAGGAACCAATCCAGCCGCACCTGATTATCTTCCAGAGCCAGGGTTGTCTTGCCCTTAATATACTCTTTGGCTTTTTGCAGCTCGCGCTCATCCACCGGCACGTCCTTAATTTTCTTCAGCTCGCCCAAAATCACCCGCAGCGCGTCCGTAATCTTGTCAACCTGAACGCCGCTACTAACGGTAAACGAGCCGGTATCCTGATAACTCCCCGGCATGGCGCGGACATAATATGCCAATCCCCTTTTTTCGCGGACTTCGCTAAATAACCGGCTCGACATGCCGCCGCCCAAAATCGCAGCCAACACCGAAATGGCGGAATTGCGTGCGTCACCGTAGCCAAAACTCTTAAAGCCCAGAGCAAGGTGGGCCTGTTGGGTTTCTTTATACTGAATATTTACTCGCGGCGCGGCTTGCTTATTCTTGACTTTCTCCCAGCCGTGGAATTGGCGCCTTGGGTATGTTTTCCAGTGTTTTTCTATAAGCTGCTGGAGTTGGCGGCTGTTATATTTTCCCGACACGCCCAAAATCATATTCGACGTCTGGTAATGGCGGCTAATGTAATCCTGAAAATCCTCGCGGCTAAAGCCGGTAACCGTTGCTTTGGTTCCGGCGATGTCGCGGCCGAGCGCCGTCCCGGGCCACATGGCGCTTTCCAAAACGTTGTCGATTTCCGCCATGGGCGTATCTTTGTACATATTTATCTCTTCCACAATCACGCCTTTTTCCCGCTCCAGCTCCTCGCGATCAAGCAGCGGGCACTGGATCATGTCGGTTAAAATCTCAAAAATCAGCGGCAAGTGCTCGCTGGCCGACTTAATATAATATTGGGTATGCTCCTTGCCGGTATTGGCGTTCATCTCCCCGCCAATCGCGTCCACGGCTTCGGAAATTGCCATGGCCGACGGGTATTTTTTTGTACCCTTAAACAAAAAATGCTCCAAAAAATGGGAAATACCGTTCTCTTTGGCCGTTTCCGACCGGCTGCCGGTTTTCACAAAAAAATCCACAACCACACTCTCGGCGTCGTGCGACGGAACTTCGATAACGGTTAAACCATTGGATAAAACTTTCTTGGTATATTTCATCTTTAATAAATTTCTGTCATTCCGGATATTTCTCAAAAACAGGCCGAATTCTAAAATTTTGAAAAATTCCGGGGTGGTTAGGCCGCTTTAATCAAATAATATTATCGGCTAATCTTGTTGAAACATCAATAAACCTTTTTGCCCTTTCTTCTTTCAAATATACCAAATCTTCTATCCGGACACCACCGGCCCCGGGCAAGTACACGCCCGGCTCAATGGAAAAGACCATGCCGTTTTGTAATTCCTGTTTTGAGCCCGGAGCTAGATTGGGCAATTCGTGGATTTCCAGGCCGGTACCGTGGCCCAAAGAATGGATATAATATTTGTCGAGCTTTTTCTCTTTGAGAACATCGACCGATTTTTGATAGACGTCGCCGGCTAAAATCCGCTTGTCATTCCGCGGGAGTGCAGCCGACCGAGGAATCCCTTTAATATTATTTTTTCGATAATTATCGTTTAAGGGATACCTCCGCTCGTCACCCTGCGGGTGACTCGGTCGGGATGACACGAAAGATATGCTTGTGTTATACGCCTCCTCCACCTGATTGTACGCATCCGCCAATTTTCTTGGCGCTGTTTTTAAAAAGACCGTTCGGGTAAAATCCGAGCAGTAGCCTTTATATTTAAAACCGAAATCTAAAATAATAGACTCTCCTTTTTTGAGTTTCTTATGGCGCGGAACATGGTGAGGAATGGCGGCATTGGCGCCGCTGGCCACGATCGGTGCAAATGAGACGTCTTCCGCGCCCAATCTTAATCCCTCCGATTTTATAAAATCCGCCAGCCGCCTTTCCGTCATCCCCGGCTTTTTAAGCTCGCTCCGGACCCGATGGAAAACCCGTTCGACTATTTCCATCGACTTTTTGACCAGCGCGATCTCGCCCGGGTCTTTAACCATCCGTTGCAGGTCTACCGGGCTCCTTACAGGCTCCACTTTGAGCCTTAACCCGGAATCTTTAATTTTTGCCTTAACAAATTCGTATTCCGCCAGCGTAAACTCATCTTCCACTTCCAGCTTATCCGCTTTGCCTAAATATTGCGCCACATTCCGCAGTCGATCGGCTTTTATCCCCGCCACCTTTTCCAATCCGTCTCCGAAAAATACCATCGTCGCATAAGTTCCGCGCTTCTTCAATCGCGCCGCCCTCGCTCCGCTTATCGGCTGCACCAGCAAGTATCCATGCATAAAAAGACAACCTGTCAGATACAACAGGTTTTCCTTTTTTTTAATAAGGAGCGGGTGGTCCAAGCTGGCCTTAAGCCGCAAGATGCGGTCGGTTGTCGTCATGTTTGGAAATTTGCTCTGCCGCAGCCATTAGATCCATTATACGCTGTGCCTGGCCGCGCAATAAACTCATAGCTTCGTCCGTAACAACATAATTTTTATCTTTCCTCATTACCTTGCTCGCAGACTGGATATTTTTCTGGAAATCCTCATACGCCTTAATAACCGCAGCGTCCGTATCCGAATCGCCCTTGGAACGAGCAAATGCCTCCTGGACGGATTCCAGCAAAAAATCCAACTCCATTTCCTTCTTGGCACGAAGATCGTGGACAAACTCCGTTTCCATATATTGCTACCGCAACGCGTTACTTATATAATCTTTCAATTCCCCAATCTTCACCCGCGGCTGTTCTTTTGTGTCGCGGTTGCGCACAGTTACACAACCGTCTTTTTCTACGGTATCAAAATCCACCGTAATGCAAAACGGCGTGCCGATTTCGTCCTGGCTGTAATAGCGCTTGCCCACGTTGCCGCGATCGTCCCAAGCCGTGGTAAAGTGCGGCGCGAGCATACCAAAAATTTCTTTGGCTTTTTCCACCAACTGCGGCTTATTGGACAACAGCGGAAAAACGGCGACTTTGTAAGGAGCCAAACGGGGCGGCAAAGCCAAATACACCCGGTCTTCATCTTCGCGATAAGCATCCAGAAGCACCATTGCCATAAGGCGGTTAATGCCGACTGCCGGCTCAATCACGTGCGGCACGATTTTTTTGCCGGACTGCGGATCGGTATACGATAAATCTGCGCCGGAAAACTTCATATGCTGCTTTAAGTCGTAATCGGTGCGGTACGCCAGGCCCCATAACTCCTTAAAACCGAAGGGGAAATTATATTCCATATCCTCGGTCCGCTTACTGTAGAACGAACGCTCTTCGTCACTATGGGCGCGCCAGCGCAAATTTTCTTCTTTGATTCCCAGAGTCTTTGTCACAAACTGCCACATCTGCTTTTTCCAAGTCTCAAATAGCTCTTCCCAATCGGCCGCTTCCGGATCGAAGAAGTACTCGATCTCGGCCTGTTCAAACTCTAAAGTGCGGAAAATAAAATTGCCCTTGGTTATCTCGTTGCGGAAACTTTTTCCCATTTGCCCGACGCCGAACGGCAGGCGCACGCGCGTGGAATCTAAAATATTCTTGAACGACAAAAAAATACCCTGAGCGGTTTCGCCGCGCAAATAAACCTTGCTTTGGGATTCTTCGACAATGCCTATTTTAGTTTCGAACAATAGATTAAACCTGCGCACCGACGTCCAGTCAAACTTGCCGCAATCGGGACACTTGATTTTATGGTCCTGGATAATTTTATCCAGCTCCGCCTCGGTCTTGCCTTCCACTTTCATATCCGGTAAAGCCTCTTCAATAAGATGATCGGCGCGGGTGCGGTACTTGCAATTTTTGCAGTCAATCATCGCGTCGGCAAAGCTGCCCACATGGCCGGAAGCTTCCCAGGTTTTGGGATGGAGGATAATAGAAGAATCCAAGCCGACCATATCCTGCCGGCCGCGCACGAAAAACTGCCACCAGGCGTCGGCAATATTTTTCTTGAGTTCCACGCCGGCCGGACCGTACTCGTAGGCGTTGGCCAACCCGCCGTAAATTTCCGACGAAGGGAACACGAATCCGCGGCGCTTGCACAAAGAAACGATTTTTTCCATCAAACCATTTTGATCCATAAAACTACAGAACTTCAAATAATACAAATCTGCAAATGACTATAAATCGTTAGGGCTGTTTTTAGTCATTTGGAAATGGCTATTTTGCACATTATTATATATTATACCAAAATAGCCGGTAACATACAAAATCCCCGTATTGTAAGGGAACATATTGAACACCTTTAGTAAAATAATACTGAAAGGAACAATATGCGCTTAAAACCAAAAGAAATCATCAAAAGGTTAAAACTAAACGGCGGCAGAGTCAGAAAAACGGCCAGGGAATTGGGAATCAGCCCGGGAACAGTCATCAACTGGCGAATTAAGGCAACCAGCACCCTGAGCCGACTGATACTTCGGACAAACAATTTGGAAAGAAAATCTACGGCTCCAAAAACCAGAAGAACAAACTTCTCTGCTCAGCAGCAGGATGCCATTATGTCTATGAGAAAACAAACTGGCCACTGCGCGGAAAAAATCGTTACTGATTTAAAACTTGACTGCAGTCATTGGGCGGTGCACAATTTTCTTAAGGGGAAAGGCTTAATTAACGAATGGGGCAGCAGGAGAAGGCCTTTCTACCAGGAAACTACCCATATGAACGTGAAAAATACAACTAAGCCAGGTTACTTGCAAATGGACGTAAAGTACATTACTCCCGAATTATCAGGTTTGACTCACACCTGCTTCCTTTACGCCATAATTGATATTTATTCGCGGTTTAAGCAAGGGATTATCCTGCCGCTCTTAGACCAGAGTTACTCCATCGAAGCGGCTAGAAAATTAATTCCCCAATTTCCCTTTAAGCCGGTATTTATTCAAACAGATAATGGCTTGGAGTTCCAGGAACGCTTCCATACCTGCATGCTGCAGGAATTACATTTACAACACCACCATATCCACAAGTCCAATCCCAATGAGAATGGCGTCATTGAACGGTCCTTCCGCACCGATGAGGATGAGTTTTTCTGCTTCCTTCCCAGAAGAACCAGACGGGCTCATACCATGGAAGGACTAAATGACCAGTACCAACAGTTTTTACATTTCTACAATTACGACCGTTATCATCTATCCTTAAAGCTTAAAGGTCAAATGAGCAAGCCGATCGAGATCGCCTTAGCTAAGGTTTAGTGTTCAATATGTTCCTTACAACAAGAATCCCCGCGGTTGGGCCATGGGAAGAACAAACCCCTTTAAAGGCAAACCGGGGTAAATTATTCTTTCAATCTTATCCCCCGGATTGGCCGCTTTCGGCCCCGCCAGTATTCCTCCATCCGGTCAGCAAGCGATTGCCGCTCCGCTTCCGTCCACGGCCGCCGCCGGCAGCCGGCTTGGGCGTGCCTGGTTCTTTCCAGTTTTTCCAGGGCCGCTATGACGGCATCTATTTTGTGCCGCTCTTCATAAAATTCTGGCAGAGCTTGTTGGGTTTCCGGTCCGAAATTACGATATTAATTATCATAATCATCCTTATTCGCTGGCACTTCGGAATACGGCCTTCTCATAGGCGTGATTTTAGTTTTCTTTTGTATATCGCATTTCCATATCGATAAAATATAGACAAGCGACCGCGACGGGATAACCGAGCCATGCTAAGAAAAACTGTCGCCGGCAGTGTGAGCGGCATCCGGTCGCTAATTCACGGTTCTCTGTTCCACAGGACTGCCGATAGGCAAATTTAAATCCTCGGCATTGGCCGGTACTACGCCGGAAAAATCATTAGCCAGGTGCCAGGAATTATAAACTGCTAAATTCGGGTACGGATGCAGCTGTTTATCCGAGCCTATCCAGTAAACAGTACCTTTAGAAAGAACGTCTGTTCCCGCCAGGTGGGGGGATTGATTGCTGTCGATCAAACTATCAGCTTGAGGAAGCGCCTGAAGTTCCGGGTTGGTTACGGTTAAGACAGACGCAAATTTAAAACCCAGCCCAAGAAAGACCTTAGCGGAAGCAAAGCCGTATCTGTGATTATTGCTAATAAGGTATACTGTTTGGTCTTGCGGAGATTTGACCAAAGAACCGTCATCGGGTAACAACAAGGAACCCGTTGGAAGGGATAGCTCTTGGGGCGAAGCTTGTGCCGCATCCTTAAACGACAGGCCGTAAGAATAAAGAATGCCGGGGCTGGTTATTCCATCCCTATGATTATTGCTAATCAGATAAAAAGTGCCGTGATCGTCAATTAGAGTAATGGCGGTAGAGCTGACGGAAACAGCGGCCGCAGCGGCAGGAGTTGCGGCAGGAGCGGCGGAAGCGCTGCTTGAAGCTGCAGCCGCAGGCGCGGCGGAACCCGAGGAAAATGACACGCTTCCTCCTTCTGGTATCATGTCGCTCACAATAGCCGAAGGCGAAGATGTGCCGGCGGCATTTTCCGCAATGACTTGAAAATCGTAGCCCTGGTCAGCGGAAGCAGGATAACTGACTTCGGTTTGGTTTGACGGCACAGACTGGTAAAAAGCAAAAGACGCCGAACCGGCCGGCCGGGCATATACGTCATACTGGGTTATGGCCGAGCCGCCATTATAATTGGGGCTAATCGACAAGTTAATGGTTGAAGCGGAGTGAGAGGAAGACACGCTGGGCCTAGTCGGGACAATTATGGGCAAAACACTGTTGGAAGGAGACGACGGACTACTGGTCCCGACAGCGTTGGTTGCTACCACGGTAAATGTGTATTGCTTAGAGCCGTCATTGGTTAATCCAACGATGGTATGCGTTGTGGAAGTGCTCCCGGCATCTTCATCAATGCCGCCAACCGGATTACTATAGACTGTATAGCCAGTAACTCCACCGCCAGTCTGATCCGGATTCATTGTGAAAGAAACATTGACCGTAGCGGCATTTTGCATAACAGCCTTGCGAATTACGTTATTACTGCGATCATTAACGTAGATATTGCCGCTACTGTCAACGCCAATACCGTCCGGACGATCAAATCGAGCAATCGAACCCAGGCCGTCCGTAGAGCCTAGCTTCAACGGATCATCCGGACCAGCTATGACATTTGACGATCCGTCAGGAGCGAATCTCCGTATATCGTTGCCTCCCCACTGTGAAACGTATAAATTATCATAAGCGTCCATAGCCATAAAAGATATCATGTTTAAATCGCCCGCCGGTGCCGGCGTGGTATTCCATTTACAATTCCAAACCTTACCGGCGAAGGTTGACAAAAGACCATTCGGCGTCAATTTGCGGATAGTACAAGCCCCGCCCTCGTCCGCAATAAAAATATTCCCCGAACTATCAATAGCTATGCCGGCATCATAAATTAATCTGCCAACGGTTATGGCTGGTCCGTCAACATCACGGCAATCCCCCGCCGCGCCCGCTATCGTGCTTACTGTACCATCCGGCGCAATCTCGCGGATGGTACAGCCGCCGAAATCCGATACGATCATATCTCCAGATTTATCCCACACCATACTGTTTGGGCTGTTAAATCTGGCTGTACTTAAAGTCCCATCGGCTTCGCTGCAATTCCCCGCCGCGCCCGCCCAAGTACTAACAATGCCGTCGGTTGAAATTTTACGGATGGTGCAATTAGTACCATCGGTAACGAACAAATTACCCGACGCATCCATCAATACTCCGCCCGGGTTATCAAAAGTCGCGGACGCAGCTGGGCCATCCGCGTGCCCCGCTGCTCCGGTACCGGCAACCGTCGATACAACGCCGGAGGATGTCATTTTACGCACATCATTACCGTTAAATTCCCCGAAATAATAATTTCCCTGGCCATCCGCATAACCTTCTCCCTTCGGATCACAAAGCTCGGCCGAGCCGCCAGTCCCGTCCAGATGCGCGCAGGTCGCAGTAGCGGTTCCGGCAATAGTCGTGACCGCGGCTACCAAATTTTTCGGCAATGCCGTAGCTGTTACGACGCTTGGAGGCCCCGGCTGGAATATTGGCACAGCCTGCGCTGACAAACCCGACGCTCCCTGGTTATTTTCAGCCTTGACAGCAAAAGTGTAAGTAGTGCCAGTCGTATATCCGGTGAGAGTAACAGAAGTTTGTAAAGAAGATGTTGTGGCCACCTGGACAAAAGAAGATGTCCCAGCCGCTTCTTCCATTACGTCATACTGAGTAATTGTGGAACTGCCGTTGGAAACTGGCGCTAACCAAGATAATGTGGCGGTTGAAGCCGTAGAAGTAGCATTAAACTCCAACGGCGGAGATGGAACACCGGCAGCCTGCGGGTCGTCAACATATAGAAAATCCGGCACGTCAGACTGATTATTGTACTCCGTAGCCACCCAGTCGGGGGAACGGGACGTATTTGAAATTCTAACCTCGTCTAAATTACCTTGCCAGGGAGTCAGTTTGGAACTACTGTAATATCCGCCTAAATAATATCCGGCAGCGGAATCAGGCTGAAGCGAGCCGGTACCCGTATCGCCAGAATATACTTGAGTGCCATTAACATAAAGCTCGCACTGATTACCGGTACTATTGTATTCGGCCACGACATATTGCCAGCTATTAAGAGAGATCGAACCTCCGGCACAAAGCGCGTTGCTGCCCGTCATAATGCCGGAAAACTCAAGCTGACCCGACCCGTTAACGAGGAACTGCCGGCGCGACAAAGCAGAGTCGTCGGCGC
>JAJYJE010000023.1 GCA_021789715.1 bacterium
CCACCTTGTCCGGATCTACGCCCGGCACGGCCGCCTCAATATAAACGTGCTTGTCGTCCTCGGAAACGGTCAAACCCGAAGAGGGAAGAAAGCTGGACCAATCTTCATCATCCAGCCAGTTTTGCCAGCGGGACGGACCCAGGAACGACCTGGGAATCAAATCGAATGCCATAAAATTAGTTCCTTTCTATTGTTGCAGCCGCCTGATTCATCGGGCAAATCGACAGCCCAAAAACCGGGCAACTACGCTTAGGTTAATTCTTATGACGGTTATATGTTAGCACTCTATCACCGAGAGTGCTAATTTGTCAAGTTAAATAAAATTCCCCCGAAGGGGATATGCAAGGGAGAAAACCATTTGCAAGGATTTATATAAATAGTAATGGCGGCCAGACAGAGGACCGGCCGCCATTAGGCTTGAAAAGATGAAAAGTTAGTTCGCGCGGATGGGGACGTGTTCGGTGCAGTTTTGCTTTTGCGAGCTGTATTCAGACTCGCCCTCCCGACGTGCCGCCGCCCGTTTCTCATTTCTCCCGTCATCGGGATGTTCTCCGGGATGTTCTCCCACACAGAACTCCCGCGAAAAACGAACATCAACTGTTGTCTTACCTTCCATTATCCCTCCAAAGGGAATTTGATTTCTTTCCTTATTCTTATAGCATAAATTTTTAATTTTGTCCAGAGTACCCGGATATGCTAGAATTACGTCAGATACCGTTAGAACGTTAGGAATTAAACAGTTAGGAAGAAACAAATGACAATTGTGCTCTACGCGATCATAATCGTGCTGTTTGCCGGGTTTTCCGTGCTGTTTTATTTTTTGCTGGACCTAAAAAGAAAAACGGAAAAACCCCAGGACGACCAGACTTTAAAAGTTATGATGGAGTGGATGAAGGAGATTAAGCAGTCCACGGAAAAAACCAGGGAGAATATGGATGAACGGATCCAAGAAACGCAAAAAAACATTAATGAGCGCTTGGATAACGCAGCGCGCGTCATTGGCGCGCTGTCCAAGGAGCTTGGCGGCGTCTCCCAAATCGGCCCCGACATCCGCCGCCTGTCCGAAACTTTAGCCAGCCCAAAAATGCGCGGCAATTTTGGCGAAGAAATGCTGGAAAATATGCTTTCGCAAATCCTGCCCAAAAACAGCTACAAAATTCAGCACCGCTTTAAGAACGGCGAAACCGTGGACGCCTGCATTTTTATTGGCGCGACCATCCTGTCCATAGACAGCAAATTCTCCCTGGAAAATTTCCGGCTCTACAAAGAAGCCAAAGATCCAGAAACGGCGGAAACTCTAAAAAAGGCTTTCCTAAAAGACGTAAAAAAGCGCGTGGATGAAATCCATAAAAAATATATTTTGCCCCAGGAGAACACGTTCGACTTTGCCCTAATGTACGTACCCAGCGAAGGCATTTACCAGGAAGTGATCGAGGCGGAAGATATTATCGAATACTGCCGCGGCAAAGCGGTCATCCCCGTAAGCCCGAACACGATGTACATATACCTGCGCAACATTATGCTCAGCCTGCGCGGCCAGGAAATCAACAAAAAAGCCCAGGAAATTTTAAAGATGATCTCGGGCATAAAAACCGAAAGCGACAAATTCGGGCGCAATCTGGAAATTTTGGGCAATCATATTAAGAACGCCGGCAATACCATGGGCACGGTCAACAACGATTTTGCCAAACTCAAAATCAGCATAGGCAATGCGGCCACGCTGGAATTGCAGGCTGAAGAAAAACCCAAGCAGGAGCCCCAAGCCCTGCTGGAGTAAACAAATTCATAGCGAGAAGATTTTAAATAGTAACCGCCTGCGCAAACCGGCTTGAATTAAACGCGGTTTTCCGCGGGTCCCATTATTTGTTATGTCAATCAGAAACCAAGACCAGCGCGTCGGCGTGTTCGTGGACGTGCAAAACCTTTATTACAGCGCGCGGAATATGTACAACGCGCGGGTAAAATTTAACGAGGTGTTAGACGCGGCCGTGGCCGGGCGCAAGCTTATCCGCGCCATCGCCTACGTAGTCCAGGCGGATATGCCCGAAGAGCATACTTTTTTTGAAGCTCTGGAAAAAGCGGGTTTTGAAGTTAAGGTAAAACAGCTGCAAACGTTTGCCGGCGGCCACCAAAAAGGGGATTGGGACGTCGGAATCGCCATGGATATAGTAAAAATGATGAATAAGCTGGACGTGGTCGTGCTTTGCAGCGGCGACGGCGACTACTTGCCGCTCCTGGAATACCTGCAAATGTCCGGCCAATTCACGGAAACGCTCGCGTTCGGCAAATCCTGCTCCGGCAAAGTCAAGGAAGTTACCGACTATTTTATCGATTTAGACGAGAACCCCAAAAAATACCTGATGCCCATCAAGAGCGGAAGGAGATAAATAATGAAGATAGTTTTAGATACCAACGTTCTCATCAACGGTTTTAAAGACGAATATTCTTACGAAAAGAAAATCATCAACGCGGTAATAGCGGGAGAAATTGAAGCCTATGCCAACCGGCAAACCTTGCGGGAAAATAAACTGATAGCCAGGCAGCTCATTGACAACGACGAATATCAAAATCAGCTCAACAGCTTATTTGCCCAAATTAACTGGGTAGTCAACCGCCGGCAAATCCGCATTGTGTCCGATCCGGAAGACAACAAAATCTTAGAAAGCGCAGTGGAGGCCCAAGCGGATTATTTAGTAACCTCAGATAACGCCCTTTTGAGCCTGGCGGATTACCAGGGCGTAAAAATAGTCAACCCGTCGGAATTTTGGATCCGTTACAAGGACGAAGGCGAAGACTTATGGAAACAATGGACCAATTTTATCAGGAATAAAAATTGAAATGAAGGACCTGTTGGAAAACCTGAACAAAGAACAGAAACAGGCAGTTACCCACGGTAACGGCCCGCTGCTGATTGTGGCCGGCGCGGGGACGGGAAAAACAACGGTCATTACCAGGCGCATTGCCCATCTTGTCAAAAAGGCTTTGGCCCAGCCCGATGAAATCGCTGCTCTGACGTTCACCGAAAAAGCTGCGGGAGAAATGCAGGAGCGTGTTGACCTGCTGCTGCCGCTCGGCCACTATGACCGGTGGATTTGCACTTTCCACGGCTTCTGCGAACGCGTCCTTAAAGCCCATGCGCTGGACATTGGCTTGCCGAACGATTTCCAACTACTGGAAAGCGTCAGGCAGTGGATTTTTGTTTATGACCATTTTGACCGGTTCAAGCTCGATTACTACCGGCCGCGCGGCAATCCCAGCCGCTTTATTGACGGGCTCCTGCGGCATTTTTCCCGCTGCAAAGACGAAATGATCACGCCCGAAAATTATTTACTGTACGCGGAGAACTTGCGGCTAGCCACCGGCTCAGCGGAAAGGATTCAGCGCACAACGGGCAGGGTTAAGAAAAAAAGACAGGGAAAAACATCGGAAGCGGCGGAATCACAGGTTGCGGTACTGACCCCCGAACCTTCATCCTCGGCCGCAGCGGCCGATGCCGCCGAAATCCAACGCGTCGAGGAAGTGGCCAACGCGTATTTTACCTATCAAAAACTTTTGTTGGACAATAATTTTTTGGACTTCGGCGATTTGATAAACTATACCCTGGAATTATTTAAAAAACGTCCAAAAATCCTGGAATACTACCGGGGCAAATTCAAACACATTTTAGTGGATGAATTCCAGGACACCAATTTGGCGCAGTACGAACTTGTAAAAATGCTGGCCGGTTCCCGCCGCAACCTGGTTGTGGTGGGGGACGACGACCAGTCGATTTATAAGTTTCGCGGCGCCAGCGTCAGCAATATCTTAAAATTTAAAGCCGATTATCCCGAATTGCGGGAAATCACCCTGCTGGAAAATTACCGCAGCAGCCAGGAAATATTGGATTTAGCCTACAATTTTATCCAAGCCAACAACCCGGATCGGCTGGAAAGCCAGTTTAACATTTCCAAGCGGCTCCGCGCGAACATTTCCGATAAAGGCACCATTGAAGTTTTGGAGAGCGACGACCTGGCCGGCGAGATGTCGGGAATCTGCAAAAAAATTTTGGAACTTAAGACGGGGCAAAAATCCAGCTGGAACGATTTTGCCGTACTGCTGCGGCGCAACGCGACCGCGGACGAACTGCTGCCGGTCCTGTCGTCGCACAACATTCCGTATACTTTTGTCGCCAACAAGGGATTATACAAAAAACCGATTATCGTGGATATCCTGTCATACCTCCGCCTGCTCGATGATTTTCATAACTCCCGAAGCCTGTATCGCGTCTTAACGCTGCCACTGTTTAAACTTGAACCGCAGGAACTGTCGTCCCTGCTCCACCACGCCCACCAAAAGGCCGCGTCCCTTTACGAAACCCTGCTCCGGGCAGGCGTTGTTCCAGGCGTCAGCCAGGCGGCCCAAAAAAGAATTAGCCTGTTGACCGGCCTGCTGGGCAAACACGCGGAAATGCAAAAGCGGCTCAGCGCGGCCGAAAGCTTTGTCCATATTGTGAAAGATTTGGAAATTGAAAAAAAAATCAGCGAAGACACGCTGGAAAACGCCGAAAACCGCGAGCTGATCGAGCAATTCTACAAAAAAATTGAAAGTTTCCAACAGCAGGAATCCGACGCCAGCCTTCATAATTTTTTGCGGTTATTGGATCTTGAATTGGCGGCGGGCAGCGAAGGGGAAATTAAATTTGATCCCAATCTGGGCCCGGAGAGCGTCAAAGTTTTGACTGTCCACAGCGCCAAAGGTTTGGAATTCAAAAACGTCTTCGTGCCAAGCATGGTTGATCAGCAGTTTCCGTCGCGGGACAAAACCGAATCAATCGAAATTCCCGAAGCCTTAATAAAGGACATTCTTCCAGAAGGCGATTTTCATCTGCAGGAAGAGCGCCGGCTGTTTTACGTTGCCGTTACCCGCGCCAAGACCAATCTTTACTTTACCTGGGCCAAAGATTACGGCGGCAAGCGGACTAAAAAACCATCCCTGTTTCTGCAGGAAACCCATTTGGTGCCAAGCGACCGCGTGAGCCAGGCCACTGGCAAGGTGGTTTTTGCCAGAATTCCAAAAGAAAAAATCGTCTATCAGATTATGCCGACTCAATTTTCCTATTCCCAACTTAACGATTTTGAAACTTGCCCGCTAAAATACAAATACCAGCACTACCTGAAACTTCCGACTCCGGGCTCCTCGCATCTGAGTTTTGGCCAGACTATCCACAAAGTCTTCGAAGAATTCCTAAATCAATACAAACGCAACCTTGAGTTGCCGCAACGGGACCTGTTCGGCAAAAAACCCGAAATCCAGTTGCCTGAATTCGAATTTCTGGAACAGCTTTACCAAAAACATTGGGTAGATGACTGGTACCAAAACAAAGCTCAAAAAGAAGAATACCGCGCAAACGGCCAAAAAATGCTTCGGACATTTTACGAAACTTTAAGCCAAAAAGGCTGCAGGCCGAAATATATCGAACAGCCTTTTGTGCTGCCGCTCGGCGACTATAAGTTCAGAGGCAAGCTCGACCGAGCCGACTTTGGAACTGCGGGCATAGAAATCTGGGATTACAAAACAGGGAAAGCTCCCAAAAAAGGGGACAAAAAAGCTCTGGACCAGCTTAAAATTTACCAATGGGCCGCCGAGGAATATTTAAAAGAAAAAGTCGCCGGGCTCCAGTACTGGTATCTGGATGAAAACGTCTTTTTTGAGGAGCCGGTCTCGACGGCGGAAGAAATTACGGCATTAAAAAATGAACTGCTTGAATTGATGGAAAAAATTATTTACACTACCCGCCATGATCTGTTCAAACAAGAGCACGCCAAAGCCAAAGACCATAACTGCCAGTTTGAAGGACTGGAATAGAACCGCAGACACGCAGACACATGCAGACGGAAACAGATTCTCTGCATCTGCGCATCTGTCTTAATCTGCGTATCTGTGGTATAATATTTATGTTCAAAACCGCCAAACAACAAATTGCCTTTATTGGAATAGCGGTAGCGCTAGCGGCATTCTCTCTCGCGTCTATCGTCAATTTTTCCGATCCTTACGCCGCTTCACGGCTGACTCTTGTTTTCTTTTACCTCAGCCTGTTCCTGTTTAGCCTGGGAGCGCTTACACTGGTCGGTATCCTGTTCCGGCACTGGCTCAGTCCCAAGCTTTTCTTGATTAATCTAAGCGCGAGCTTCAGGCAAGCTCTCCTTATTAGCCTGCTCGTGACCGCAACTTTCGGCCTGCTGGCGGCAAAGCTGCTGTTCTGGTGGGTCGAAGCCAGCCTGATTTTGTTCTTCTTAAGCATTGAAGCCTTACTGAATCTCAAAATATAAAAGCACGCCGCGACCCCGTTTCCCCTTAGGGGTTACAACTTAAAATTTCGAGATAATATCTAACCAAAATAAAGACTGACCTGGTTATGGAACTAAAATTGGGACAACCCGCCGCAGAACCGGAATCTCAAGCCGGCAATCCACGCAAAACCGCCGGACTTATGAATAGGCCGTCAACCGGCGAAAGGGCGCCGACCATAGAGAAGCCTGCCATTGCTGAACCGCAAGAACCAAGTTATTTGCTGTTTAACGTGATGCCTAAAGTGGCCTCTGCCCCCGAAGCGCTTACCGAGCCGGCCATAAAATTAACGGAACCGACCGAGGCCAAACCCGCAGGCGCCAATAAAGCTTCCGCAGCGCCCTCCGGCCCGGCGGTATTTTGGGGCCATTACAAGCTTTATATTATTTTAGGGCTGGCTGTCCTAGTTTTAATAGCCGGCGGCCTTATTGGCTATTCGATATACACGGAAAGACAAGCGGCGGTATCATCCGTAAAGCTTCTTAAAACAGCAGCCCACTCGCCCCAAGCATCGGAACAACCCGGATCGACCAGCAGCACTGTACCCGAATTGACCGATAAAGCCTGGCAAAAAAAATATTTTGGCAACGAAACATGTCAGGATCCGGCGGTTTGCGGACCGGACGCTGATCCCGACCATGACGGCTTGACCAATGCCGAGGAATACAAACTCGGCACTGACCCGAACAATCCCGACTCCAGCGGCGACGGCATTGCCGATGGCGACAAAGTACACGTTTTCGACATGAATCCGCTTCTTGCCCATAACGGCAAAAGTTCGCAATACACCGATGCCGACTATCTTAAGGGCGGCTACAGTTTTGTAACTGACCAAAAAATGACTCCCTCTGACATCGCCCAAATAACGGCAAAAATGAAGCAATACGGACTGCATGCCCCTACAATTCAAACCCTGCAGGGCAGCCTGATCAACCTTTATAATTTTAGCAATTGGACCCTGACTAACCCCTCCAATGCCACTACTACCGCCAGCAGCAGCGCGGACAGCATCGCTTCCGCCACGCCGCTGTCCGGCTTGGATGCATCTCTGAGCGCCCAGCAGAACCGCGACGCCCAGCGCAGTAACACAATAAATTCGATTGGAGTGGCCCTGCTAAAATATTACGCGGACAATCATTCGTATCCGGCCACGAATAATTTTCAGGACATGTTTTCTCAAGTAAAAATGTACATAAAAGTTGCTACCAACCCGCTGGATCCGGTTAATAAAGACCCGTTCGTATATGGTTACAGCGTCGCGCCCAGCAGTACCGATTTTACCTTGTCTTTTTACAGCGAGGTCGCCGGGCAAATCATTAAAAGGCACGCCGCCGACGCGCAAAAGATTCTGGCGCAAGAACAGGCCGACAACTACGACCAGCAGCGGAAAAGCGACCTGGAATCTTTGCAGACCGCCCTTCTGTTGTATTCAAGCAAAAATTCGGCCGGGGGCCAGGATTACGTTTTTCCGCCCGTCGACAAATATCAGTCCGATTTAGTGCCCGCGTATATTTCCCAAATCCCCAAAGACCCCAGAACCGGGCAAGATTACTCCTACCAGGTTTCCAATGCCTTTGACAGCTTTACCCTCAAAGCCACCCTCGACGATCCGCCCGCCGGAACCACCGGTTATATGTGCAACGAAACCGAATGCGTAAACTACTAGCAGCGACTGGCGGCAAGCGCAAACCAAAAAAGGATACGCGGCTTATCACTTATTGCTTTCGTAAGCATTCAACCCAACCATGAATTTTTTTCAAAGATTATTTTCCAAAAAACCGGCTTTTACCCAAAATTTTTCCAACATCATTGCCGCCAAAGTTATCGATATTCAAAAACATCCCAATGCGGACCGCTTGCGCGTAGTTAAACTGGATGCTGGCGATAAAATTATCGAACCGGTCGTGTGCGGGGCGTTTAATTTTGGAACCGGCGATACGGTAGCCCTGGCCCTGCCAGGGGCGACAATTGCCCAAAACATTCACGATGACAAGCATCAATCATTTATTCTGGAAAAGGCCAAAATTCGCGGCATCGAAAGCCAGGGCATGATTTGCGCCGCATTCGAATTAGGATTGTCGGACAAACCCGAGCGGGGGATTATGGTGCTGGGAAGCGGAATAAAGCCGGGTAGTGAATTTACGCCGGATATGATAAAATAACTCAGATTATTTAGGCGTCATTTGAACCGCGCTGTCGTGATTCATTAGGCGGCGAAGGACCTCCCGCAAGAGATCCTTTGGCCGCGATAATTTTTTCGATGACAGCCTCAAAATGACGCTGAATTTAAAAACCATGCCGCAAAACATCACTTGTGATTTGGCAGCGGAAAAACGCCTGCGCCAAGAGCTGGACAAGCGTACCGACTTTGAAGCCCAGCGCATCCGGCGCTATTTAAGCATGCCGGACTTGTCGCGCCTGCCTGGCAGCCCGATCAAAGATATTGTCGACCGAATTCTGGCCGCGCCGTATTTTAAGGATCTCGACATTATTCAAACTCCGGAAATCGTGCCGGCGGACATCAGTTTCGACCTATTTGATTTTCCGGCCGACCATCCGGCGCGCAGCAAGTCCGATACTTACTATGTCGACGGCAAAAATATCCTGCGCACGCATACGACCGTAATGTGGTATTACTACCTGCAGGATCCGGATATAAAACGGCGCATCGCGGAAAATCAGCCTGTCGGCTGCTTTAGTTTCGGCAAAGTTTACCGCAAAGACGAGATCGACCGCAAGCATATGAACGTTTTCCACCAAATTGACGGCTGGTATTTGGCGCCGAAAGCCGTTAAAACCGTCGGCCAAGGCGATTTGGAAGACGCGCTTGGCAATATTGCCAAAGCCGTGTTCGGCCCGGAGGTGAAATACCGCCTTAACAAAGACACCTTCCCCTACACCGATCCCAGCCTGGAAATGGAGGTGGAGATCGAAGGCAACTGGGTTGAAGTCGTCGGCTGCGGCGTGGTTAAAGGATCGGTTTTGGAAAAATTGGGCGTCGATTCAAAAAATTATACCGGCTGGGCGTTCGGCTTTGGCTTGGAACGATTGGC
>JAJYJE010000024.1 GCA_021789715.1 bacterium
TGCGGGGTTACCAGTTTGTATTTGATTTTTTCCATACGAATACCAAGACGTAAAGGGAACAATTAATCTACTATAACTATAGCAAAAATTGGCAAAATTAACAGGCGGCGGCTCCGGACAACCAGCGGTAGAGCCGCCGCCTATAAAGCAAAGGTCATTGCCACTCCTTAGGCAAGAATTCAATTATTGACTGGCGCGGCAACAACAGAATACGAGGTAGGGGTAAGGAAACATGCACCCCAAGGCCGATAAAACCGCCATCGGCCGTAAAGAACGGCGCGAACAGTTCAGCCGGGCTTACCGGCGGATTGATGCTTATCTTGTCATCACCAGCAGCAATTACCAGATGATTCAAACTTTCCAGGCTGCCGTCGCGCGCGAGAAAATGCGAATGCACTCTCACTCCCTTGGCCAATATAATTTCTTCATCGCTCCCGTCAGGGGTGACTGTCGGCAAGCAACCCGGCGGAAATTGGTACACCATCAGATAATATTCCGGATCTCCCTGGAACACCTGGCCAGGCTTCCCGTTAAAGGCCACCTTATCACCAGGTTCAGTATGGCCGGTAATGACCAAGGTATCGGAATAGACGTACCCGACCAGCGGTTTGGCAGGTTCGCCGCCTCGGGACAGCGCTAGCGTTACCGTATAGCGGGTGCACTTCCCTTCCGTGCACCGATGCGCAGGGTATTCTGCCGCGATCGTGGACGCGGACAGGGCCAACGTCATACATGCCGTTCTGAGTCTCATAGGACCTCCAATTCAGATAACCCTATTTTACGCCAAAAACCCGCGCCGTCAAGCGCGGGATATTCCCATAAAATTAATTTACCTTGTCCTCGGACTCCTTGTCCAAAAAATTTTTCGCTTTAGTCCGCAACTCCAAATATCGCAAAAAATTCTTTCGGTAGCGGTCATTGTTAGGGGTAGTTTTTACTTTATACACAACCTCTGCGTCCACGGGAGATGTTTTAACATAATCTGCCGCAGCGGCATCATTTAACTCCTGCTTATCGGTACCGGTAAAGCGGGCGAGCTGGTCTAATTCCAAATCGCTCGCGCCGGCTAAAATTTTAACCAGATCGCGAGGACTTTGCCGCATAGCGTCCTTGCCTGGCGAATTAAGCCACCAATCCAGATGGCCAATGGCGCGGGCCAGGTTTTTATAACGCTCGTCGATTTCGGATACCTTGTCTTGCGCCTCTTCGTGAGTTAAGGGAATACGTTCCATTTCTGACATAAAATTTGATTTAACCGCAAGCAGCAAGTGCGCTCTCACCGCTTACGCCCGGTTAATATTGCCTTCCGGAGGCGCGCCGCGCAGCCGCCGCGGGTGTTCCTGAAGTTCCTTATTCAGTTCCTGGTGCATCTCCGCGTTGCGCTTAATTTCCCTGGCCATTTCCAGAGCAGCTTCCCGTGTTAGTGAGCCGACCCGGGGCAAGTCAAAACCCGCCACCACCGCGGCGCGCTTGTCCCACAATGCTTCTATGGCCATGGCCGAAGCCTCAACATTCTCCGCCAGGCCGTATTCCCGCATATCGTGCTCAGCCAACGCAAGTACTTGCACATCAGTCGCTCCGGCTAATAAAATATCGCTCTGGCGTCTTAAAGACTGGAGCTCTTCGGCCGTTAAACTTTCCCGGCGCAGAATTTCGCTGTCCAGCAGGCGGGACTGCCGGACAAAATCTTCCGGTGAAAGCTGCCTCACATACTCGAGCTTCGCCTGGATATCTTTGTCCATAAACAATATCCGGTCTTCGCGCGAGACTCGATTAATATCGACTGTATTTTACACCTACCGCGTAATTTTTGCGAATCCTCCTATAAAACCATCTTTCCTGACGGCGATTATTCCGGTTCATAACGCAGTTCGTAAGCGGCGGCAGGATCAAGGCGGCCCAAAAAAATCAACAACGCGCCTGTAAAGCTTAATATCAACGGCGGTTATGGGATGCTTAAGATAAAAACCCTCAGGCGTGCGGCAGCGCGGGTAAAACGGGCCCGGCCGTTAAAGCGGGAAATCTTTTGACTAAAGTAAATTCCGTTCCTTAAAGCTGCAAAATCCGTCTGTAGTGACAATAACATGGTCTAAAATCTCGATCCCTAAAATCCGGCCGGCTTCGGCCAGGCGCCGGGTTACCACCAAATCTTGCTCGCTCGGCTCCAGGCCGCCCGAGGGATGATTGTGGGCCAAAATAATATGCGAAGCAATATGCTGGATCGCCGGCTCGAATACTTCGCGCGGATGGACAAGACTGGTATCCAGCGTACCGACAGACACAAGTTCGCGTTTAATCTCCTGGTTTTGGGTATCCAAAAAAACACGACAAAGTGTTCCTTTTTCAGGCCACGGATATCCTTGCACTGTTCCCACACCTCTCTGGGCGACAAGACCAAAACCGCCCGCTTATCTTTAAGCAGCCTGCGCCCGAGCTCAAAACACGCGACTATTTCACAGGCTTTAGCCGCGCCTAACCCTTTTACTGCCATAAGGTCCTTAATAGAAGCCTGGGCCAGGGCCCCATGCCTGAAGTGACTCAATACATCGCGGACCAATCCCAATACTCCGGACCCCGGAGGGCCGGTTTTTAAGACTATGGCCAGCAGCTCGGCATCGCTTAACTTGTTGGCACCGTATTTGTCCAATTTTTCCCGCGGTTGGTCAATTTTGTGCAATTGGGCAATAGGCATAAGTCTTCCTCTAAAATAAGGGCCAATATGCCTCTATCGCATAAACACAAACCCGCAAGGCGAGCCTCGCGGGTTTCTTATTCTGGAATAAGTATACACCCGAACGGCACATCTGGCCAGAGAAAGGCCCGAAAAGTCCATGGCCGCCGTAGGGAGCATGCATTACCGCCATAATTGCCGATATGTCGAATTGTAAACAACAAAGCCGTCGTCTGCAAATAATAAGGCGCGTTGTACCGCTATAATTTGCGCAGTTCCAAAGCCATAAACAATGGGATTTCCTTGCGGGCTTTATCCTCCGCTTCTTTGCGCGGGCCTTTATCGCTGGTCTTGTGCGAGACCCATTCCTCCAGCCTAGTAACGCATAAACCGGATTTGGCAAACGCTTTAAAATAAACCTGGATAGGATGATGGTATGAGTACGTGTACTGTTTCTTGGCGGGGTCATTTTGTCCTTGCGTCATATCAACCCGCTGCGTTAGTTCCGACATATATCCGTCTACGCGGCGATACTGGATATTAGCCCGATCATCGTACGCCCACGACGACGCCGCCGGCACGCGGAACGCGGGGTGATTCAGTACAACAACCGCCCGGCCTCCCCGCTTCAGTACCCGGGCCATCTCCCCTACTGCCATAGAAAGATTCTTAATATTCTGCAGTGCCAAAACGCAAAATGCCGCGTCAAAGCGCCCGGTGCCAATTGAAGCCAATTTTTCCGCTGATAGGACCAAGTAGGTTTCATTCGGACCTGCCTGCTCTTTAGCCAGCCGGATCAGTTCGCCGCCAATATCCACCCCGACCACCATGGCGCCGGCCTGAGCCGCCTGCCGCGCAAAGAATCCCTGGCCGCAGCCGATATCAATAATCCGTTATCCGGCTTCTGGCCGCAGCAAGCGCAATAAATTCGGCTTAATCAATTTTTCCTGATACGTATCTTCGCCTTCCTCCAGCATTCGATTATACCAATTCGCAACCTTCCCCCATGAAGTGTTATGTTTGGGCATAAATAATTCAAAGATTGAAAAAATATAAAGTTTTAAAGACTTGCTTGTATTTTATCGAAAAATAATAAGGGAATCAAAGTTTTTTGACAAAATATAGCAGTTATGATATAATTTTAATATTAAATTAAATATTGACTCGTAACTCTGGCAAGAATTATATTTCTGACCCAAGAAGAAAGCGGGTCGGATTTTTTTGTTTTCGCCCTTGAAGACCGTCTTCAAGAGAAACATCAAGGACACATCAAATGACACCGCAACATACCTCATTCGACGGCTTGGGACTGGCGCCAAAGCTCCTGGAAATTTTAGATAAGCTTGGTTTTACCATCCCCACGCCAATCCAGTCCCAGGCTATTCCCGTGGCTTTACAAGGCACGGACGTAATGGGGATTGCCCAAACCGGCACGGGCAAAACCCTGGCTTTTGGCTTGCCCATGATCCAGCGCCTGGCCAGGCAAAAAGGCCGCGGCCTGGTAATCTTACCGACCCGCGAACTGGCGGTCCAGGTTGACGAATCGCTCCACAGCATCGGCCGGTCTCTGGGGCTTAAAACCGCCGTGCTAATCGGCGGTGAAAATATGAACAAACAGCTGCGCCAACTGCGCGATAACCCCCATATTATTATCGCCACGCCGGGACGATTAATCGACCACCTGGATCAAAAATCCATCAAACTTAACGGCGTAAACACGCTCGTGCTCGACGAAGCCGACCGCATGCTCGATATGGGCTTTGCTCCCCAAATCAAGCGTATCCTGCAAAACGTGCCGGATGAACGGCAAACCATGCTGTTTAGCGCTACTATGCCGCAAGAAATCGTCCAAATCGCCAAGGCTTACATGAAACTGCCGGTGCGCGTGGAAGTGGCGCCTCCGGGCATGGCCGCCGCGACCATAAGCCAGGAACTATTTTTTGTCGGCAAAGAACAAAAAATGGCGCTACTCGAAACTTTGCTGCGCGATTATAAAGGCAGCGTGCTTATTTTTTCCCGCACCAAATTCGGCGCAAAAAAAATCGCCAGGCTGGTTAACCGTTCAGGGCATGCCGCGGCGGAAATCCATTCCAATCGCTCGCTAAACCAACGCCTGGAAGCTTTGAATGGTTTTAAAATCGGCAAATACCGGGTGCTTGTAGCTACGGATATTGCAGCGCGCGGCATTGATGTCACCGGCATCGAGCTGGTAATTAACTACGACCTGCCCGAACAGGCTGAAGATTATGTCCACCGTATCGGCCGCACCGGCCGCGCCCAGCATCAAGGGCACGCTGTTTCTTTTGCCACGCCGGACCAAAAATTCGACGTCCGGGCCATTGAAAAATTGATAAAAAAGCAGCTGCCGGTATCGCCGCTGCCGAACCTGCCAGAACGCGCGGCTGAATCGGCGCGCCCCGACGCTATGCCGCGGCATAACCAAAGCGGGAGCCGTTTGCGGTATCGGCGGAACAGCCAGCCATTCCGGAATGGCCAAAGCGCCTCCTCGCAAATTGCGCGTGATCGGGCCAAGCGGGATATTTTTGATTTTAGCGCCTTTCCCGAAACGGGAAGCGGCGGAAAGCAATACCGCCACTCGGCGGACGGCGCTAACCGAAATCAAGCCTCCGGCCAAAAAAAAACTTACAAGCGCCGCGGCTATCCCAAGCAAAAGCCAATCCGCCGGCCATTTTACGGAACGTACCGATCCAGCAGCAGCGGCAAATCCTGGTAACAATACCTGGCACCGCCCGAATTGTTAAAACCCTCCTCTCGGAGGGTTTTAAAACAAATCTTTAATTTACCAATTCGCTGCTATCAGGATTTATTTCAACCGGCTCCGGATTTATTTTTGATTTGCCGATTTTAAATAAAATATATTTTTTTAATACCAACCTGGCCCGATGAAGCCTGGCTTTTACCGTTTTTTCCGACAACCCGGTTTTCCCGGAAATCTCTTTCATGGACAAACCTTCGACAAAACTTAACCGGGCAACCTCGCGCAGCGTCTCCGACAACCGCTTGATTCCGTCTCTTACCATAGCGCGCTCTTCCTCGTCATAGGGCGATTCCCGCTCTTCAACCGCAAAATCACGGTTGTTAAATTGATCGGTCAGGCGCGATGACGCTGTTCGAAAATGGCCCTTAACCACGTTAACGGCAATTCTGCTAAGCCACGCTTCAAACGGGCCTGTTCCATTAAAACTGCCCAAATGCTTTAAAGCTAGCAGGTAAGCCTCATGCGCGAAATTTTCCGCTTCCGCGGCATGGGAACCGCGCAATTGCGATTGTGTTACTCTCAGCAAAAAATTTCTTACCTGCGCCGCCCTTTCTTTTGAGGTCACATCTTCGGGGCGAAGGCCGCCTCGCGCCGCCTCAGCCGCTGAAAAACCCGTTTCTTTCTCCTCCGGTTGGGGGTATTCTAAAGTCATTTTATAAAAGGTTAAATTTTGATTGATCGTCAAGAACAAAAAAATTGGCGCGGCCGGATTCGCGGATAAGGCCCCTGGTTGCTAACTGCCCGAGATATTGTCCGGCAACGCCCATATCCACGCCTAAAATTTTCGCCACGTCCGCATCGGATAAGCCTTCGGGATGTTCAATAAACCTGCCGTATATCGCCTCCAGAAGATCGCGGTCGCTTTTGGCGGCAGCCTTCTGGCGCCGCCGCAGAAATAAAACCAACGCCGCACCTATGCTGACCCACACTACAACAAGAGTAATTTCTATGGCCATATTTTCCACACCAATACGTAATAAGGCCTTAAATGGGCTCTTGCTTGCTATTATAATACGATAACCAAGGACTTAGGACAAATCCAAAAATTTGGGGACAATTGAGTATGCGCCGTATTAGCTACCCATCTGGCTTATCCCCGCATACAGGAAGCAACCTAACCGCAAGGCAAATAATCGGGCAGGACCGGCATAAGTTTATACAACTTAGCGCATAAAATAAAACATCGTTGGCAATACTTCGATTATAGCAGTTACCTTGTCCGCCACTCTCTTCCGTCGTTTTCCATCAGTTTGCCGGCTTCCTCCGGTCCATGGCTGCCCTTCTTGTAACGGTCCAGGGGAATTGCCGCCATGCTGCCGGCTACGGTATCTATAAATTTCCAGGCCGCTTCAATCTCATCGCTGCGAATAAACAAACGCTGGTCGCCTTCCAAAAAATCCAAAAGCAGCCGCTCGTAGGCCGAAGGAATTTCGGACATAAAAGCCTTATTGTAGCCGAACTCATAATCGCCGCGGTGGAGATTAATGCCAAACCCCGGCACTTTGTTGTTAAGCAGCAGGTGGACGGATTCGTCCGGCTGGATGCGGAATGTCAAAATATTCGGAGCGCAATCGCGGAAAATGCAGCGGTCCGGCTCCTTAAAATGCACGGACACCTCGGCGAGCTTTTTATTAAGCGCCTTGCCCGTACGCAGATAAATTGGCATGCCCTGCCAGCGCGGAGCATCAATAAAAACTTTGAGCGCTATATAGGTTTCGGTCTCGCTGGAATGCCCAGCATCTTTTGCGTAACCCTCGTATTGGGCACGCACAGCGCCGCCGCGGGCAGCCGCGCCATTATAGGGCCGCAGCGCCTGCAGAATCTTAACCTTTTGATCGCGAATGTGCTCGGCCGCCAAGTCCTGGGGCTGATCCATTGTCACGAGCGCCAACATCTGCAGAATGTGGTTCTGCACGAAATCCCTGAGCGCTCCGGTCTGGTCGTAATATTCGGCCCGGACTGCTGCCGTATCCTTCTCCAGCACGCTGATCTCTATATGGTCAATATTATCCTTGTTCCAGAGCGGCTCAAAAATAAAATTGGCAAACCGAGCTACCATTAAATTCTGGACGGTTTCTTTCCCCATGTAATGGTCAATGCGGTAAATTTGATCCTCGGAAAAATATTTGAGCAGCAGCCGGTTTAAATCGCGCGCCGAAGCCAGATTAAAACCGAACGGTTTTTCCACAAGCACCCGGACCTGGCGCTGGTGGCTCCGGCATGACATAAGCAAACCCGATTCCTTCAGGACGCGGGCAATGGACGCGAACAACTGCGGGCTGGTGGCAAAATAATAGAGGCGGTTATAACAGATATGGCGCGGCTGTTCCCTATCGGACATCTGCCGAGCCAGCGGCTCAAAACTCTTTGGGTCGCCAAAATCGCCTTTATAGTAGCTTAGGATTTTCAGGAACGATTGTTTTTGCGCTGGTTTAAATTTTTTGATTATACTGGATTTTTTTATGATAAAATCCAAATACTTTTTGGCGTCAAAATCCCGCCGCCCGACGCAGACCAAATGGAAATCTTTGGGCAACAGTTTTTCCTGGTGCATATGCAAAAGCGCCGGCAGCAGGTAATCGGCCGAAAGGTCCCCGGTGGCCCCGAAAATAGTCAGAACGGTCGGAGGCAGGTCTCTGTCCAGGTGATGGATGTCTGCTATGGATTTCATAGAAAACTACCAGGCAAAAATATTAAAAATCAATTATGGCGGCTACTCCTCAGAGGGCAGGGAAATTGAATAAGATTTAAAGATTGATCAAAATTAAGGTTATCCTAATGTTAATCTTGATCAATCTTGTTCAATTTCGCCCAATATGGATAACTATACCACCTATGGCGGGATACTGACAATCGTGTATACTAAAAGAAAGCATTTAACTGAATTTCATGAGCTATTACGAACACCATAAACGTTCATTCGCCAAAACCATCAATTTTCAAATCCTGGTCATTGTTTCCGACCTGATTGTCGTATTGCTGATAACCCACCAGCCCATTACGACCTTAAGCATCATTTTTTTCTCCAACCTTGTCAGCGCCGTGATCTACTTTTTCCACGAACGGGTATGGAACCGGATCCACTGGGGCAAAGCGCACGTGGAGATAGATTTGCCGAAATAGAACCATACAGGCCGCAGCCCATTGGCGCATCAGCCAGTCAGCCCATCAGCGCTGGCCGGCTTATATCCTGTATCCTGACTGGCCGACTGCTAAATTTGCTTCTGTATTGAATTGGGCTTTCTTATTTCTGTCCGATAAATTTCCAACAGTGCCATAAAAATCGCGGCAAAAACCGGCCCAAGCAGAAGCCCAAGCACCCCGAATTCCACCACGCCGCCTAAAATGGCGAATATCGTGAGCAGCGGATGAAGCCGCACGCGCGAACTGACCAGCTTGGCGGCCAAAATATTGTCAATAAGCAAGACCGAAGCCCAAGCCCACAATGCCAAGCCGACCGCTTCTCCCGTGTGGCCGCTAAAATACAAATAAATGACGGCCGGCAGCCAAACCAAGGACGTGCCGAACGTCGGCACGAACGCGGCTACAAACATTACGCAGGCCCACAGCAGGGCGTTAGGCAGGCCAAAAATCCAAAAACCGGCGAAGGCCGCGGTGGAAATGGCAAGTACCACCAAAAACTGCCCCCTCACTACCCCGCTCACCGCGCGGGACAGCTTGTTGAACAAAATGTTTTCGTTAGCTTGGGATAGCGGCAGCAGGTCGGACAAGGCCTGTTTTATTTTTTCACCGTCACGCAGCAGAAAGAAAATACTGAACGCGGCTACGACCAAGGAGCCCAAAAACCAGCCCAAAGAAGACAGCAAGCCAGAAAACCAGCCCAGCGACTGGTTGCCGAGATCGGA
>JAJYJE010000025.1 GCA_021789715.1 bacterium
AGTCGAAAATTTGGAACTCTTTTTCAGGGGATGGACTTTTGATATATTAGCAAAATTTGCCAAAAATATCAAGCCTGGATTTTAACAAAATTCACCCGCAGCGCGTTTAAAATCACCAGTACGTCCAGGGCTTCCTGAAGCAGAGCGCCATAGACCGGGATAATGTGGCCCAGGGCGGCAATTAGCATGAGCAAAATGCTGACGCCAATGCCGACAAAAATACTTTCTTTGGCTATGCGAAGCGTCGACCGGGCGATTTTAAAAGCCTGGCCGACGCGGGCAAGATCATCTACCGTAATAACCATGTCGCTGGATTCCGAAGACGCGGTACCGCCATGGCCGCCTATGGCAATGCCTACATCGGCTGCAGCCAGAGCCGGCGCGTCGTTAACGCCGTCCCCTACCATGGCAACCGAACCGAACTCCTTTTTATGCGCATGAACTTCGTTGACTTTCCCTTCCGGCAAAGCCTCGGCGTGGATATCGGTCAGTCCAAGCTGTTTGCCGATCAGTTCGGCAACATTTTGCCGGTCGCCGGTCAGCATGACAATTTTTTCCATGCCCATGACTTTGAGGTCTCTGAATAAATTTTTTATTTCCGGCCGCACGACGTCGGCAAATAGAATTGTTCCTAATAACTCGGTTTCGCTGCCCAGATAAACCGCGATTTTCCCTTGTTTCTGGTATTGTTCGTGTTCTATGGATATTTCCGGCGGGACGGCCACGCCGCGAGTCTGCAAAAAAGACAGCTTGCCGAACAAGAAGGTTTTGCCGCCGATTGATCCTGATACGCCTTCGCCGAACAGCTCTTTAAAATCGCCGGGATAGTCGAGCGGCAAATTGCGGCTTGCGGCAAAGGCCCGCAGCGAACGGGACAAGACATGATTGGAGAGCTGGTCTAAAGACGCGGCGATTTTAACCAGGCGGTTTTCGTCGCCGGAGAGGGCTTTTACGCCGGCTACTTCCGGCGTGCCGAGGGTCAGGGTGCCGGTTTTGTCAAAAATAAACGCTTTGATTTCCGCCAATTTTTCCAAAGCCCCGCCGCTCTTAACAATAATGCCGCGGCTGGCGGCTTTGCTTACGCCGGACATAATGGCAATGGGAGTGGCCAGAATCAGCGGGCATGGAGTCGCCACGACCAGGACGGCAAGCAGCCTAACCGGATCGTGGGAGATTTGCCAAGCGGCTACGGCAATAATAAAAGTGATAGCGGTAAACCATACGCTATAGCGGTCTGCCAGACGAACCACCGGCGCGCGGCTCTCGCTCGCTTCTTTTACCAGACTGATGATTTTTTCGTAAGTGCTTTCGCTGGCCGGCCTGGAGGCGCGCAGGTTTAAGCTGCCGCCTTTATTTAGGCTGCCGGAGTACGCCAAGGCGCCGGGCTTTTTTTCTGCGGGCAGGGATTCGCCGGTAATGGCCGATTCGTCAACTTCGGAAATTCCGTCTTCGATAATGCCGTCGGCCGGCACCATCTCGCCTGGTTTAACCACCAAGACGTCGCCGGTCCGTATTTCGGTCACCGCTATATCGACTAGTTGGTTGCCGAATCGTTTATGCGCTACCGTGGGAACGCGTGCCAGGAGCGCGGTAAGTTCTCTGCGGGCGCGCTGCAGCGCGAAAGCCTCCAGCGCCTCGCCGCCCGACAGCATAAGCAGAATCACAGTTCCAGCCAGAAATTGGTCCAAGACGAATGACCCCACGATTGCCACAATCGCGATAATATCGACGCCAAAATGCGCGTTGAGCAGGTCTTTTACCATGCGCCATAATACCGGCAATGTTCCTATGATCATAGTGGCCATAAGAATATTGTTGTAGGCACTGCGGTCGCCGGCCAGCAGCATAATCGCGGCCCCTGCCAGTCCCGCAAGCGTCACTCCGGGAATGATGAAATTTTTTATTTCAAGTTTGTCCATAAGATTTAGCTTAAATAAAATCCGCGCAAGAATCTTGAGTAAAGATTTCTGCCCGGGTTTAGCCTGCCCTGCTCCTGTGGACAATTGTCCTGCGAGCCCGCAATTTTGGTCTTGGTTTTAAGCGCAGAGAGGCCAAAGTTGCACACAGATTTATAGTTTATTGCATTATAGCAAAAAAATGGCGGTTGGTAGAGGGGCGTTTTCCGGCGCATCTATTCCTCTGCCAGGAGTGAAGCGAATTTGGCGCGAAGCTTGCTGATTTTAGGGTCAATAATAATCCGGCAATACGGCTGGTCGGTATTATTGTTAAAGTAATTTTTATGGTAGTCTTCCGCCGGATAAAATTTAGCAAACGGTTTAATCTGGGTAACGATCGGCCGGATAAAGATTTGCTCCTTGTTCAATTCTTTGATATGTTCCAAAACCTCCCGCTGCTGTTCGGGGCTGGTATAAAAGATGACGGAACGGTACTGCTCGCCGGTATCGTTGCCCTGGCGATTTATTGCGGTCGGGTCGTGCGTGGAAAAAAATACGTTCAGCAGGTCGCGATAACTGATTTGCTTCGGATCGAAATCGATCTTAACGGCTTCCGCATGGCCGGTGGCGCCGCCGCTGACCTGGTCGTAAGTCGGATTTTCAATATGGCCGCCGCTATAACCGGGCGTAACCGAAACCACGCCTTTAAGTCGCTGGAATATCGCTTCGGTGCACCAGAAACATCCGCCGCCAAAGACTGCCGTTTGGATGTATTGCATGATGTTTTCTCGGCTAATTTCAATTTAATAAAATAACAATTGAACAATATAATCTCAGGTTTGGCCCGTTGTCTGGTTGTTAATTTGCCCTATTGTCTAATTGAATATAAACCTGTATTTTTTCATATCGACCCTAAAATCATCGGATACTTCTATTCCCTCTCCCGCCAGTAGCTCCCTTTGCAGATTCTTGTCCGCGTTCCAATTTCCTTTGATGCTGATATAGCCTTGATTATTAATCACCCGCCACCAGGGAACCTTGCTGCCGGGGCCAAGCGTCCGCAGGATTCCGCCGACTTGGCGCGCCGCCCTGGGGTTGCCGGCCGCCGCCGCCACCTGGCCGTAGCTGGCTGCGCGGCCTCGCGGAATTTGTTTGGCGCATGAGATCACCCGTTGCTTAAAATTCGTCATTCTTTTCTTCGCGTTCGCCGGTAGAGCGCGTTTTACGGTCCATTTTATTGTCTTGCCGCCCCGCCCCGCTGCTTCTTGGCAAACCTGTTATAAGCGGCAGCTCATCCGCGGCGCCGGCTTCCTCGTTCCGGTCAAACAGCGGACCGCGAACGGTCTTAAAAGGTTCGTAAGGCTCTTCTAGTCTTTTGGCCATATTGTTGTTTTTAGCTTATACACTCATTATATCTGACGATTGACAAAAAGACAAAATGACCCTATACTTTTGTGGAATTTTGTTAAGGAGGTGGCGCTATGCGCCCAGTTATCGTATTGATGGTGTTGCCGGTTTTAATCCGGACAATTGCTGCGGCGCAGGAAACGAGCTTGCCGCCCGCTTCAGATGGCCGACCCTCGATTAGCTGCACGGGGTATGATAGCCAGACCCGCTACTTTTGCTACCGGTACAGCATGCTGCAGCCGCGGTATTGGGATACAAGGGCTCCGGCTGGTACGGTAGAGGTCAGTTTCGAGCAATGGCGGAAGGGCAAGTTGCTGGTCAGGGTTTATGTCCGCAAGGACAGCGGCTTTTTGGAAGAAACATTCCCTGTCCGCGTCAAGCCTAAGAATTTGAAAGACTTGGGTAAATTTGCCGCCGAACTCTCTGAAGACGTCGGTTCGGCTGTTGCCGCACTCCTGTTCCGCTAGTTGTAATTTAATTGCGTCCGGCTTGCCGTTTGTTGGCAGGCCGGACATTTTATGTCAAAATAAAACTCTCGAAAAGTGTCGAGAGTTTTATCCTGGAGCCGTTGTCCGGATTTGAACCGGAGACCTACTCCTTACCATGGAGTTGCTCTACCAACTGAGCTACAACGGCATTAAGGAAAGTTTTTAAGGGTATTTTGTTCGGCACGGCGGTTATCGCTTCATCGCGGAGATTTTTTGCAATTTTTTATCGATTGACGTGTTGAGCGGGTCGATGTTTTTGGCGGTTTGGAGAATCTCTCTGGCTTCGTCAATCTCACCCAGCGCGGCTAGCGTACCGCTAAGACTGATATAGTATTTGATATTATGCGGCTCGAGCGCTATGGCTTGGTCCAGCTCTTGCGCCGCCTCTTCAAAACGGCCCAGGGATTCCAAGACTAGGCCCAAATTATAATAGCGGTTTGGCTGGGAAGAATCAAGAGCCAGGGATTTTTGATAATGCTCAATCGTTTTGTCCAGGTTTTTTATTTGGTAGTAGCAGAATGCCAGCCGCGCGTGGTAGTCGGCGTTGGCCGCGTCGTGTTCGGTTAAATACTCATATATGTCCCGCGCGTCTTCCGCGTTGTTTCGCTCCAGGTAGAAGCGGCCCAAGGCGTCGTAGTTAGCCAGATTCCTGGGGTCTTTTTTTATGATGTTAAGGAAGTACTGTTCGTTTCTTACCTCTTCGGTGGAGGCTGGCGCGGAAACCGCGGGTTTGGCTGGCGCGAATCGGTTACCAAATATCTTTTTAATGCGGTAACCTGCCGCAGCCGACGGCTTGAGGTCTTTGGCTTCCAAAGCAAAATTCCAAATTTTTTTCAGCCAAAATTCCAGCAATGCGCGCAGTTTGGACGCCGCCGCCGCGGGCAATCCTTTGTCGAGCAGGCGCAATTCCACCGGCGGTTCTTTGACTGCGGAATTATCGCTTGCCGCAGCCTCGGGCAAACGGCGGAGGATTATCAATAAAATCCCCAAAACTGCCAGAATAAATATGATGTTGGGCAGGAATTGATAAGACAAGACGGTAAATGTCAAATATCAAATTACAAATTTCAAATTATCTGGGGTTCTGGATTTGAAATTTTGAAATTTGATAACTTGAGTTTTATTTGATATTTGAAATTGGAAATTTGTAATTTTTAGCTTCCCAGTACGTACCTGGCGAACCGCCGTATTTGAATATTTTCCCCTATTTTGGCCACGGCATTGCCGAGTAAATCTTTGACCTTGAGGTCGGGGTTTTTGGCGAACGGCTGCTCCAGCAGGCAGACCTCTTCGTAGTACTTGGCGAGTTTGCCTTCGATAATCTTATTTAAGATTTCTTCCGACGGTTGCTTGTCCGCCGTAGCTTTAGCGGAGGCGGATTCTTTGTAGATTTCCTTTTCTTTTTCCACCACTTCGGCAGGAACCTGTTCTATGCTGACATACAGGGGGTTGGCGGCCGCGATATGCAGGGCGATATCCTTGGCCAGGGTTTTGAAGTCGTCGGTGCGCGCCACGAAGTCGGTCTCGCAATTAAGCTCCAGCAGGGCGCCTATCCGTCCGCCGGGATGGATATAACTTTCCACCAAGCCTTCTTTGGCCACGCGATCGGCTTTTTTACCGGCTTTGAGCGCGCCTTTTTTACGGAGCAAATCGATGGCTTTTTCCTTGTCGTGGCCGGATTCGGCCAGCGCGTTTTTGATATCCATCATTCCCGCCCCGGTAATTTCCCGTAATTCTTTTATGAGATCATGAGACATGTTTGTATCCTATGCTTAATGTAAAAGTTAACAATTAAACAATTTTTGGCTATCGGAATAAATTGCTTAGTTGCTTGGTCGTTAGGCGGCAGCCGTAGTTTTATCGGCATCTTTAACCTGTACCTGCGCCTGGCGGCCTTCGATAATAGCCTCGGCGACAAAATTCGTGATTAGCTCAACAGCTTTGGTGGCGTCATCGTTGGACGGGATGGGGTAATCCAGCCTTTCGGGATTGGAGTTGGTATCGACAACGCCGATAATTTTGACCTTGCTCTTCTGTCCTTCAATTACCGCAATGTCGTCGTGTTTTACGTCGGTGACAAAAATTGCTTCCGGCAAGCGGCGCATGTTCTGTATGCCCGCAAATAATTTTTTAAGTTTTTCGATTTCGCGTTCCACCATAAGCCGTTCTTTTTTGGTGTAGCGGCTTTCCAGTTCGCCGGAGGCTTTTAGGTTCTCCAGGCGTTCCAGCTTGCGGATAGTACGCTGTATAGTGCGGAAGTTAGTAAAGGTGCCGCCGAGCCAGCGGACGGTAACATATGGCATGCCGCAGGATTCCGCGGCTTTTTGGACCAGGCTGCGCGTTTGGCGCTTGGTGCCGACAAACAGGATCGTGCCGCCTTTGCCGGCTGTTTCCTTGGCAAAAGCAGCCGCTTTAAGCAAAGCGGTTCTGGTTTTCTCCAAATCTAAAATATGGATATTGTTGCGGACCGTAAAGATATACGGTTTCATTTTGGGGTTCCACCTGCTGGTGGTGTGGCCAAAGTGAGCGCCGGCTTTGAGCAGATCTAACAGGCTGATCTCTTTCATAAAAGTAATTTGGAGGGGGAAATCCCGGCTAAAAGTGGCAGGGGTTTTCCCCTTCCAACGTTTGCCTTAGGGCTCGCCGCCTCCCCTTTCCGGATAGTCTTTTCGGCACGGAATAAATTCGTTGCCGAAAAAGCTATGTTATCCTTTTTCTTCCATTCCCTCTATCCCCGGCTTGACCCTCGGGCCGCTAGAGACAGGATAAATATGCGGGAATGTGATTGATTAATAATGGTAAAATTATAGCAGGTCTTGACGATTTTAGCAAGCGATGGTAAAATATTTGGGCTACAATCAATATCTATTAGCATCTTAATATCGCAAGTCAGCGCTTAAGCGGACGGGCAAATATCACAAAAGATATTAATGGATATTCCGTAAAGATATTAATTGATATTATTATGAAAGACGCTATTCATCCCGCTTTTTATCCCAACGCCCAGGTCGCTTGCGCCTGCGGCAATAAGTTTACGACCGGTTCGACTCAGAAGGAGCTCCACACGGAAATTTGCAGCGCCTGCCACCCGTATTATACCGGCAAGCAGAAGCTGATAGACACGGCCGGGTCCATAGATAAATTCAAGAAGCGCGCCGCTCAAGCCGCGACTATCAAAGCCGCGGCCAAGCCGAAAAAGGAGCGCAAGCCGAGAGCCAAAAAATAACCGCCGCCCTACCTCGTTGTTAAGGGGTAGGGCCGTTTGTAGTTGCCTGGCTTCCCAGGCTAATCAGCTCGATAAATCGAGCGACTACCGCCCTCCTCCTGGGGAGGGTTTTAAATTGTGGTACAATAAGCTTATGGAACCAGCTTTTCAGAAAATTTTGGATGAATACAGTAAAATCACCGCGGCAATGTCCTCCGGCGGCGGCGTTGATATTGCCAAGCTGGGGAAAAGGCAGGCAGCGCTGCATCCGGTAGTGGAAAAAATAGAAAAATTGCGATCCTCCGAAGCGGAATTTGCCGATAATCAGAAATTAATGGATGACAGTGATCCGGAAATCAAGTCGATGGCGCTGGACGAATGCCGGCGCTTGGAATCTGAAGTCTTAAATTTAAAATCCGAAATCGAGGAAGCCCTGCTGCCTAAAGACCCGAATGACGACAAAGACTGCATAGTGGAAATCCGCGCCGGAGCCGGCGGCGATGAAGCCACGCTGTTCGCGGCTGAAATGTTCCGCGCTTACGGCAAGTTTGCGGAAGAAAACAAGTTTACGCTGCACATTGTCTCCTCGTCTCGCAGCGAAGCCGGCGGGTTTAAGGAAATCATAGCGGAAATCCATAGTCGCCTATCGGCTGTCGTTCGTCCGTATGGGATTTTTAAATACGAATCCGGCGTCCACCGCGTTCAGCGCGTGCCTGAAACCGAAAAGAGCGGCCGCGTGCATACCTCCACTATTACCGTGGCGGTATTGCCGATTTTAGAGGAAAAAGATTTTTCGATAAATCCGAACGATTTAAAAATCGAGGCCACTACTTCGTCCGGCCACGGCGGGCAATCCGTAAACACCACTTACAGCGCGGTGCGCATTATCCATATTCCGACCGGTATTACCGCGCAGTGCCAGGACGAGCGGTCGTTTACGCAAAATAAGGAAAAGGCTTTGGAGGTCATCCGTGCCCGCGTGGCTGCGCACTTTGAAGAAATAGAAAGCAAAAAAATCCGCGACCTCACCAAGTCGCAGATCGGCACCGGCGACAGATCGGAAAAAATCAGGACGTACAATTTCCCCCAGGACCGGGTGACCGATCATCGCATCAACCAAAATTTCAGCCAAATCAACCTGATCATGGAAGGGAAATTCGGTGGCATTATTGAAGCCTTGCAAAAAGAGGATGCCGCGGCGAAAAAAGAAGCATTAAAGAAATAATTATGAAGCCTGAAGCGGGAATTTATGATTCCAAGGAGATTGGGCCCAAACAATTGCAACTGGCGCTGGAAAATGTATTTCGTTTTCTCGAAAAGATAGGAGTCGTTAGTTTATCCCGCATAGAAAGCGATGGAATCAGGCTTTTTGTGGAGCACAAGGGTCCGGAGTATTGGCAAAGGCTCATCGAGTCGGATTTTATCCGGACGACTTTATTTGAGGATTGGGCCCAAACCGAATACGATTTTAATGTGGGTCAGCGCATTAGGGATCTTGAGACTCAGGGCAACAAAAGCAAAGAAGCAATAGAGCAAGCTGTGTTGGAGTTAAACAGCTTGAGGGAATCAAGCCACCGTCCTTAGGAGTTAACCGAGGAGCAAAAAGAAGCTTTAAAAATACTAAAAAATTGAAATCAAACTTTAGCAAATCGGTATAGAATAAAATTGGTGCCGGGACTGCCGGCACATTTATGACTATCAAACAAGCGCTGACTAAATTTCATCGGGTAGAAATCGATTTATTGCTCTCCGCGGTTTTAAAGAAATCCAGGGAGTTAATTTTTTTGCATCCGGAAAAAAGATTAACACGGATCCAGGCGGACAGATTAACACAGATGGTCAAAAGGCGGATGGCTGGCGAGCCGATTGCTTATATTTTAGGTTACAAAGATTTTTACGGTTTGCGGTTTATGGTCAATCGCGACGTACTTATCCCCCGGCCGGAGACGGAGACAGCGGTGGATCTGGTGATTAAAAGATTAACAGATTTAAAGATTGGAAGATTAAGACAAGATTCCCGCTTCCGCGGTAATGACATGAAAAATAAGGGAGTTGGCAAACTCAAAATCCTCGATCTCGGCACCGGCAGCGGTTGTATTGCGGTGTCATTGGCAAAGGTGCTCTTTGCCAGGGATGGCAAAGAGCACCTTTGCCAGATTGCGGCTTCCGATATTTCCGCCCGAGCGCTATCGATCGCCCGGCAAAACGCCAA